>JAFQAF010000248.1 GCA_017400025.1 Oscillospiraceae bacterium | reverse complement strand
CCCTCAAATCCATAAAGGCAGAACTGCAGAAGCGCCAGAGATATTTTGCAGATGCAGATGTAAACCATATTGATAAATACATCAGAAAATATAAAGCAGGCGAAGTAAAAGAACCTCTGCCGCACCTGATAATTGTAGTTGACGAATTTGCTGAACTGAAAGCAGAACAGCCTGAGTTTATGAAAGAACTTATTTCAGCTGCACGTATCGGCCGCAGCCTTGGTGTTCATCTTATCCTTGCTACACAGAAACCTTCCGGCCAGGTAAACGAACAGATATGGTCCAACTCCAGGTTCAAACTCTGTCTTAAAGTACAGAGCCAGGAAGACAGTAACGAGGTTATCAAGTCACCTCTGGCTGCAGAAATCAAAGAGCCGGGCCGTGCATACCTGCAGGTAGGCAACAACGAAATATTTGAGCTTTTCCAGTCCGCATACAGTGGCGCACCGGAAAAAGTGGATGACAGCAACAAAAAAGAATTCTCAATCTATTCAATCAATGAGTCCGGTAAGCGAGTACCTGTTTATGTACAGAAAAAGGATTCAAAATCCACTGGAGGTAACCAGCTGGATGCTATTGTTAATCACGTGGCCAGTTACTGTGAAGAATCTGATATCAGAAAACTTCCGGATATCTGTCTGCCACCTCTTGAGAAGGTAATAAACTTCCCAGACAATCATAAAAAATACAGTACAGAAAGTATGCCTCTGGGCGTGTATGATGCACCGGATCTTCAGTATCAGGGCTTTGCTAATTTTAATCTCCAGGATACAAATACACTGATTATCGGTTCTTCATCCACCGGCAAGACTAACCTTTTGCAGAATATTATCAGATTCTCTGCATCTAAATATTCACCGGAGGAAGTAGTGTTTTATATTATGGACTTCGGTGCAATGTATCTGAAGAACTACGAAAAACTCAACCATGTAGGTGGTGTTGTTACAATTGCTGAAGATGAAAAGCTGAAAAACCTGTTTAAACTTCTGTCAGGTGAAGTTACATCCAGAAAGAACAGATTTATGGAAAGCGGCTTAAGCTCGTATTCAGCCTATGTTGAAGCAGGATACAAAGACCTTCCACTGATATTTGTTATGATTGATAACTTCAGTGCATTTAAAGAAATCTATTCTGATGCTTTTGAAGACCAGTTGCTGTATCTTACCAGAGAAGGTAACTCCTGTGGTATTTCAATTATCATGACAAACAGTACAACTTCAGGTATTGGCTACAAGTATATGTCCAATATAGGCAACAGAATTGCATTTACTTCCAATGATACAAATGAATATTCAAATCTCTTTACACATTGCAGAATGCAGCCGGATAACACACCGGGCAGAGCTCTCTGTGAAATAGATAAAGAAATTTATGAGTTCCAGTCATTCCTTGCATTTGAAGGTGAAAAAGAAATTGAACGTTCTGCTGCAGTAAAACAGTTTGTTGCACACATAAATGAAATGTATGCCGGGAAAATTGCCAGAAGAATTCCAAGTGTTCCGGATAAACTTACAGCAGCATATCTGGAAACTGTTGCGGATGGCAGAATATCTGAATACCGCTACCCGGTTGCTATGGATTATGCAGAAGTGGAAGCAGTATATCTGGACTTCAGACAGCTTAATGAATTCTGCATAATAGGCAGAGATAATGCAAGACGTCTGAAGGCAGTAGATGGTATATTGGGTGCAATGCATCGCAGTATTTTCGACTGTCCGGTTAAAATGTATATTATAGACAGCATTGACAGACCGCTTAAAAACAAAGCAGAATTGCCATATGTAGAAAAATATACAGTGGACAGCAGCTATATCAGCACAGTTCTGGACGATATAATGCCGGAACTTGAGCGGAGACAGCGGATGATTATGGATGGAGAAGTTGATGCTGTTAAGAAAATGCCACACATTATGGTTGTAATAAACAACAGGGACACAGCAGAATTTATTTGCAGTAATAAGAAACTGCTTGAAATGTATAATCAGATAAACAAAAAACTGAAAGCAACAGGTGTATCATTCTTGTTTACAGATGTTGAAGATGTAAATGTAGGTTACAATGCTCCGGAAATTCTGAAAAGATTCAAAGATACTAAAAAGGCTCTTGTTACAAGCAGCCTTGCGGAATTCAAATTCTGCGATATATCGTCAGCAGCGGTACGAAATAACAAAACAGCTAAACCTGAAGATTGCTTTATGCTCAATGGTCAGGAAGTAACACGTATAAAGATGGTGGAGGTGTAATATGGCAGACAATACAAAAGTGCCGGTAAGCACATATGATTTCAAACTTGATACAGGATGTTTTAATGATTTTATTACTCACAGCAAAAATCTTGCACAGCAACTTTCAGACCTGAAAAGTACAATTGATGGTGCCAAGGACGTGCTGATGTTTTCATGGGCAGGCGAAGGCCGCGATATGTTCGAAAAAAAATACTACATGCTTTCAATAAAGTTGGGAGATGTTGCCAACAATCTGTATGACATGGCTGATGAACTTATTGAATGGGAGCAGCAGTATATCGACCAGGATATGGCATCAGCTAAGGCCCGGGACGGCAAAACAAAACGTTATTAAGGGGGAGTGAAAAATGTCAAAGGCGTACTACAGAAGTCTTATCTCAAGTAATAACACAAAAATCAGGAACTATAACAGCCGAATTTCAAAAGTGAAAAAAATAAAGGATAATATCAGAACTAAATTCGATACCGAAATTACAGATATCAATGTATATCTGGTTGATTGTATGCAGTCACTTGAAGGCGGAATAGACGGGGTTACAAGAGTTGGGACCGTCTATGATAACTTGGGCTATCTGAAAGAAAGCTACGATGCAGTGGATGGAAATCTGGTATCCTGTAGCGAAAACCTGAACAGTGAAATTACACGCTGTAATGATAAAATCGCTCGGCTGGAAGCACAGAATGCTACCTATGAAAGTAAAATCAGAGAAATTGAACGGCGTGAAGCAGAAGAACGCAGAAAACAGCTGGAAGCAATGATGGATGCAGCCCGGGATACATTGAAATTCTGGTAAAGGAGATAGAAAAGTATGAGTACAGTATATATAAATTACTCAAGCCTAGAGTTATCTATAAAAAAGGCGGAGACAATATCTGGAAAAATATCGGATTACTGCGATGAACTGAAAACTTATCTTAAAGATAAGGCTGATGAACTTAACAATTCAGAATATTCCGGTTATATGTCAGCTGTGTCATCACAGGCCCAGCGGAAAATGAATGCTCTGGTGTCAAAACAGACAAAACTGTCTACTTATAAAAACAAAGTACAGAATGTTATCGATACAGCACAGGCTAAAGATAACTATGTATCCAGTGAAATAGATAAAACAGCAGCACTGGCAAATGAAATAGCAAAAAGCCGAAAAGGTTTGAAAGGCGTGGTAGACTGGATTTATCAGACTTTCTGTGTAGATGTTGCCAACTCAAATGCTATTCTCAGGTTTATCAGTGATGTGGCCAAAACTGTTATCACAAGCGTGGAAGGTATAGCCAACAGCGTAAAAGACTGCTTCAAATACGGCTGGGGAAAATATGTATGGAATGTTATCAAAGCTGTTGGTGGGGCAGTGCTGGCTGTAGGTACTGCAGTCACTGCGATAGCTACGCTTATTGCAACTACAGGAACTCTGGCAATCATTATTGCAGCAGTAGGCGCTGTTGCGGCTACTATTGCAGCAGTTATTGCTGTTGCTAATGGAGTGTTTTCACTCTGGAATAATGGAAAAGCCCGGGTACTGGATTTCACAGGCGAAGACGGTGGTGCAAGGTATTATAGTGAAGTATCCAAAGTCAGTGATCATTTCAAGAAAAATGATTTTGGTGGTAAGGAAACAAATGAAAAGTTTGAGTTTGCCGGAAAAGTTATAGACACTACAAAAGTAGTTGCCGATACAACTACATTCGTTACAAATATATTTAACCTTGCTGCAGTAAGAGATTATCGTAAAAATTCTACATATAGTCTGAATGAAAATGTGAATGCAGGTAAATGGAATCAGGGTTACGATTTCTCAAAAAAAAATATAATTAAAAATCTGGAACATTCTATGGGCTACCGCTGGGTAAAAAACGATGCGGGTAAATATGAATATAAACTGACATTTAAAAATGCATTCAATGGCGGGGATAGCCTGAAATGGTCAAAGGCAAAGAAATCAAAATATACTGTTTATTTGGATGGTAAACCAGTGCAGTTTATGCCGGATGGCTTCATAGAGGTGGCAAATTTCTTCAAAAACACTAAAAACTATACAGGCATTATAGAAAATTTGAACGATATACATACTTTCAATCATAACCCTACTGTAGAAAATTATTCAGGTTTTGTGGAAGGTATTGCAGAACTTGCTGCCAGCAATGACGGCCTGTCATTCATTAAAGATCTTGGTCTGGAAACCGGCAAGACTGTAGTGGATATCATAGAATTATTTCGGAAGTAGGTAATGTAATATGGATTTCATAATATCAAAAACAGAAAAAGAGTCTGTGGAGAAACTTATACATACCACAAACCCTACAATTAAAAAAGTAAACACTATTAAAAAAATAATTCTTTTTGGCGGCCTTTCTGTTGCGGCTATATACGTGTTTCTGAATTTGTTTATACCTTCATGGTCAGTTGCAGAGATAAATGGTGTAAT
>JAFQAF010000024.1 GCA_017400025.1 Oscillospiraceae bacterium | reverse complement strand
TGCAGTGTTTTGTTATCGACAGATACTACCGCTACATCAATGAAAAATTCCCTTCACAGTGTGAGGACGCTCTTCTCACCGCATTCCACCTGTATATGTTCCAGCAGGGCAACAGAGGTGCACAGCGTGCAGTGAGAGACGGCCAGCCTCTGGATTTCTACAACTATGAAAAATACAGAGAAGTTGTTTCCACACCGGAAATGATTAAAGAGGACTCCCCTCACGTAAGCCACAACACACTTACACACGATAACTTTGAAGTTACAATCACACTCTGCACAGCACACAGACTGTTCGGCCAGCTGGGCACACCTTATGCTGCAGAAAAATTCTTCTGCACAAACGTGGACACAATGAATGCAAAAAGCTTCAACCCGCACCTGCAGTACCACGTGGACAGCATACTTTGCGACAACGAAGTATGCATCCAGAGATGCGACAATATCAACTGCCCTTACACAGAGCTTGGCCCGCGTGCAGAAGACGCACCTCCGTTCCCTTTTATAATGGCAAATATGTTTGTGTCCATGGGCAAAGTTATCAGGGCAATTTTCGGCCGGGAAGGTGAAAATATAAACAATAAGGTACAGCAGGACTTTATCGAAAGATACGGCAATGAAGATTTTGATAAAATCAAAGTGTACTTTGACAGCGACTTTGAAATCCCATACCCATACGGTCTGAAAAAATAATTTTTCATATTACATAATACAAACCCCGGCTACTGTTTTCAGCAGTGGCCGGGCTTTATTATTGATTAATTTTTGCAGGCAAATATTCTGCCGGATATATAATCATCTTCAGTTTCTGCATTGCTGTCTATATCTGCAGCTGTTACTTTGTATTGTTCCATAATATCCTACTCGTAAATTTTCCCATAAATAAAATCTTTGCCAGGGTTTTGTAGTCAGGGCTATCCCAGTCAATATCGTTATTGGGCGCAGCAGAATAATCTTCTGTCCATGAAGCCATTGCCCGGATATATTCTCCTGCTGTTTTATTCTCCCATTCATCAGAATTCTCTCTGAAATCCTTTGAAAGCTGATTTAAAAAGGCCAGGAAATCATCCTTGTTTTTTATTTTTTCAATCTGTTTATGTATATTTTCCATTGCTTTCTCCAAATCAATACTCAAATACCATAGGTTCAAGATTTTTGCTGAACACATTTTTTCTTGGCTTTATTGTCACCTTTTTATTGCTGAGTTGGATTTCACCGATAGTATCCAAAGTCAACATTTCGGGCAGGTCTGTTTCAAACAGCAGATTACCTTCTGTATCATAAACCTGCAGTAATGGCACAAACTTGCAGTTATCGTTGCATCTCAGATACAGTACAGCTTTACGTTTTGCCGACACTTTTTCTTTAAATTTCATCAGCATATTTTCGCCCTTTGAGATAGCTTCGTTTATGCAGCTGTGAATAAACTCTCTGTCAAAATCCACAGATGCAAAGTATGTAACAAGACATTTCTCCACAAAAGATATAATTTCTTTATGTGCTGTATCTGTACCAAGCTTTGCGTACAAATCCTGATTTATCTGAATATTACAATACCTGTACCACGGATGATAGCGGTCAACTTTATCTGACAGTTGCATACCATTTTCTATATCACACAAGGTAAAATTAAAATATAAATGATCAAAATCTTCCAAAGAAAAACCGTTTTCACGCAGTTTCATAACAATGCGGGTCAGCATTACATTTAAAGGTTTATCAGCAAACTGTTCTGTAATATATGTTCCGTATTCATTTTGTTTTTCGCTTTTGTATACACGGATATCCTTGATTGTTTTCATTTATATCACCTGTAATCTTCTATAACAGCCAGCAGATGCGGATTATCTGTGTCTGAATTGATATCTATAATATCGTTTAAGAGTTCCGGTATCTGTTCCTTTACCAGTTCCAGCAGTCTGCGATAATTCCAGTCATCTGTATAATCAAAATACTCTTTTACAACTGTGAGCAGATGTTCCTGCAGCCATTGTTTTGGTATTTTGGCTGTATACTTTCGTCCCAACACAATTCCTGCTGTATTTTGCCCGTAGCAGGCCCATTCCAGCAAAACAGACAGAACCTTTTCTGATATATGGGGTTCAAAGGTATTGATATTTTGTATATCTTCTATCAGAAAGCCATCAATATCATATAAATTTCTCTTAAGCGCTTCTTCTCGCCAATCCGTTCTATGCTTTTCCAACTGCAGTTCGTCATCATTCATCAGACGCCAGTCATCTTTTTGTATCATATATATCCTCTATCAGATTTATTTGATTATAAATTCAACACTGTAATCCTGTGCTATGCACTCAAAGGTTTCATCTCTGAAATAAAACAGATAATGATTTAAATTCTCGCATTTATCTCCCACAACAATCGGATTTGGGAAATTATCTTTCCAGTCAGAATTGTGGACCAGATAAAATTCGCCCCATTTCACTCCATACTTTTTGTATCGTGACTGATTGTATGAGTAAAAGCCCTCATCGTTAGGTGCCCCGAATCTATACCGGTGGCAATTATAAAAAGTAAGTTTTGCCTTGTCTTCTTCAGAAAACTGTTTATATTTAAATGCATTGAGAAAAAATTCCACTGTAACCTTGTTATCGTCAACATATATTTCCACTTCGGGTGCATTAGGCTCTGCGTTCCAGTCAAGATTCAGCTGTTCAAATGTAATCATATATAAAATTAAAACCTTTTAAAATTTCTTTTTTAATCCGATTGCTGTCAGATATTCAAGGATATCCCTGTATTCTGTCTGAACAGCAGTTCCTGCTTCATGATCATTAAAAAATACGTTTTCCATACATTTTCCATTCTCTATACAAAATAGCCAGTAATCACCACAGCCATTGTCGGCAATCTTCAGATACTTATCAAAGGGCCTATTATTATGCTTCAGCAGATAAAAAGAACTGTTTTTATCAAAAGAATAAATATTGGCAAAACCGAAATATCCCCCGCCAAAATCAAGAATAAAATCCTTATACTTTTGCGGAAGTGTTATCCCGGTTTCTTTTTCAAATGCATCAATATCTGCCTGCGCAGGTTTTTCATCACTTTCCAGTGCAAACAGGACCGGCTTTTTATTTTTAACTTCTTCAACTATACCTTTAAATAGTTTATAATCCATAAATTACTCCAGTTCTGCATAATTCCAGCTTGCATTTTTAAAATAACCCCTGTCTCTCCATGGCTTTTCGTCGCCAAATTCACCAACATACAGAGTTTCATCCCCTCGTACAGTCCATTCCAAGCCGTGTTCAGGCTCCCATTCACAATCACATTCAAAGTGAAACGCAGGCTCATCACCCTGAGGCACTTCAATAATCATTATTCTTGGGTAAATATACTGCAGTATATCTCTGCCCTGTATTCCCTCCGGAATTGTAACATCAATTTCCTCCAGCAAATCCTTGAATTCTTCGCAGTAATTTACAGCACCTTTGCATAAACCGTCTATTGTACAATCTTTCAGATTTTCCAGATGCTTCACACATTTATCTGCATAATCCATTGGGGCATCAAAATCTATAAACACCTGGATTTCCTTGTTAAAAAGAGGGAAATATGCCTTGCCCTCGTATGTAAACTGCCCTTTTTTGATATCCTTTATTTTTGCTGTATCCATAGTTTAACCTCTCTTTGTATTTATCCCTGTTATGCGGTAGTAATCTCCGCTCTGTTCAAAGGAAATATATAAATCCTGACTGAAATGGGCTATAAGTGTGTCGCCGTCCCAGTCGTACTTTGTTCTGTTCCACTGCAGCAGACTTTCTGTAAAAATCCTGTGGTCTACAGGATATTGCTGAATACACTGCACTGTCAGATTTGCAAATTCACTGATGTCGGCAGGCTGGAATACCTCCTGGGGAACATTGCCCACCGCCATAAACACAGCACCGCCGCCGTGTGGCCCGCGGTAATAGAAATAATCGTCTTTGCTTAAACCGCAGGCAACGATAGAAAGGGTGTGTCCGTTAAAAATATCGTTAAGGTCAAACTGTGGCACTCTCAATGGGTCCAGTGACCATTCTTCGCCCTTATCCAGCATTTCATTTGCAAGGGTAATAAGCTGCGATGGGAAATTGTTTATATTATTCCAGCCCCACATCCAGCTGTTGCTGCTGTTTGATTCGCTGCCGATAAACTGCACAGGGTATTTATCTTCACCAAAAGCTATATACCCCTGACTGAAATCCACATTCCAGTTGCGGTCTTTAACCACATACTTTCCCGCATTGTTCTGAATAACCATAGCTTTGCCCAGGCAGGCAGAAAATACCTGCAGCCAGTCGCTTTTATTGATTGTATCAAAAATATCTTTTTGTGTATTTTCTGTTTTCTTCAGTTTATCAAAAAGCCCCATACCCTTCTCCTTAACTGTGTATAATTTTCTGTATATCCTCCGGCAGTGTGCTTATATCAACAGGCACATTGTCGATTTTTATATCCTTCAGATTTTTAAGTGCCGACAAATCCGGCAGTGTATGTATATATTTTAAATCTGAAAGGCTTAAAGTTTCAAGATTTTTCAGTGTGCCGACAAAAGATAGGTCTTCCAGCTTTGCAATACGCCAAAGCTCAAGATTTTTAAGACTTGTAAAGCCTGCCAGTGAGGACAGATCGTTCATACTGCACCAATGTACTGCAAGACTTTTCAGATTTCTGTCTTTGAGAAAATCAAAGCTGTTCAGCTTTATGCCGCGGAGAGTAAGATTTTCCAGTTTTTCAAGCCGTGCAATACTTTCTATATTTTTCTTTGCCTTTTTTCCAAGATACAAATTTTTAAGCTGTCTGTACTGCGGCAGCCATCTGCAGTCAAACACTATGCTGCCGCCCATTGTGTCAGCGCTGATATACAGCTCTTCCAGATTGTGCGAAAGATTGTTTACAAAGCTGTAGTCCTTTAAATCAAAAAGATTAAGTCTTAAGCTTTGCAGATTTTCAAGCCTTGTCAGCACAGAAAAATCAAATTTGTCCTGTCTGTTCTTTACAGAAAAATCAAGAACCAGATGTTTCAGATTTTTCATGTTCTGCAGCAAAGACAAATCTATTGTTTCCTCCCCGTACAGCCCGTAGATGCGCAGATACATATCCTGCCTTACAGATATTATTCTGTCTATAATATCAAAAGCCTGCCGGGGCAGAGGTGATGCTATCTGAACAAACTTTATAATACTGTTTTCGGCAATCTGATTTATAAATTCGTCATCAATATCCTGCCAGCCATAAAATTTCAGAAAGCCGTTCAAGGATGTTTTTTCAGAAATTGTGATATGGCTTGTCAGATCAATTTTTGCGCCCATAGCTGTCTCCTTATATCCATTTTATAAAACCAATGCCGCTTTCTCCCTTTTTCATCGCATCCTCGAAAATTTCATAATAACCGCCACCGGCATTTATTTTCCCCGGGTGCAGTATATCTTCATACCACACAGAAAAGCACTCTTTTTCTGCATCTGCTCCCGTCAACTCATCTTCAAAGTCACCTGTACCATAGAAAACATCAGACTTGCAGATGTATACATGGTATTCTTTTTCGCCGTATCGGCATAATCCGGTTTTAACTATGTTTTGATTGTTAAATTTCACTGTAAGCTTACCTCTATAAACACCTGTATTCCAAACTTCTTCAAATTCATTTACATTTATCGGCTCTGCAAAAAATTCTTCGCCATATTCTGTGGTATTAAATTCTTCCACTGTTGGTACAGGTGCTTCCGTAACAAAGCCAAAACCTTTATCTTCTTTGTTTTCAGTACGCCCGTCAGCAAATATCTCAATCATCCTTGTGGCGTATCTGTCCTCTGCCAGGTCCACCTCATAAATAAGCACCAGCGGGTCAGCCGGGCAATCGTGTTTCCAGTAAAGCTTTAAATATTCCTTATTGCTCTTCATAATTAACGCTCTGTTTATAATAATCAAACATACTTTCAATAATTTCTTTTGCCTGCTGCACATCACCCCAGAATAATGAATCATCTGCAATGCAAAGCTGGTACAATGGGTTGTCGTAGGCTATCTGGTCAGGCAGATGCTGCCACAAAGGATATGTTTTGGCTGTAAAGTCATCAAAAGTCATTGTCCCGTAGCAATATTTTAACAGGCTCACAAGCTCCTTGGTCAGCAGCTCGTAATCTATAACGGTAAAATCCGTTTTTTCTTTAAGAAATCTGACGGTTTTGTCAATATCGTTTGATATATATTCCAGTTCAAGAAGCATATCATCTTCCGGGCTCTGTAAAAACTGCTGGTGGAGGTATTCTTCGTAATTCCGTCCTATATCAAAACCTGTATCAAGCATTAAGGCATAGGCAAACAATTTTTCCATAAGTTCCCCCCTCTTAATTCAGTATAGTCCGATTAAATGATTTTGCAAATACTGTCCGCAGTTTTTACATTTTACTTTTTTGAAAATCTGCGGAACTGCAGGATAAGGTTTTTCAGTTTCGCTGTAATATGATGCATCTGCCTCCACCATAGGCATAATCACAGGCCCATTATTGTACATACACTTTCTGCACACCCATCCGTCATGAAAATGAACGTGATAAATCTCATTTCCGTTTTTGTAGCATAAAACCGGAAGCCATCTGTATTTTTCAATATTTTTCGGTTGATAAACAACCGCAAGACAAATATTCTTTTCCTTGTATTGTTCATAAGGTGCCGTGAGCATATTCACAGTTTCTCCGACTATGCCCATATCTTCAAATATCTGGCTGTAATTGCCGTCAATTATATATGTATCAACACCGCAGATGCTGCAGTATTCACTGACAGCATAATCATATCGTATCAGAAAATCTATCGTTTCTGCACATACATCAATCAGGAAGCTTTTGCAGCTGCTGATATATTCCTCGTTTTTAAAAATCCATCTGTCTATTTTCTCGGCCTCTTCCATCCATTCATCCGGATAGTTGCAATCTTCTATATATTCCGGGTTTTTATAATCATGTATACCCATCAGCATATATCCGGCAATTTCACCATAGCCTTTATTCTCCAGATATTCCGCCGCTTCAAAAATATCATCATCCTGCGCTTTTTCATAAAAGGTCCATACACCGCTTCTCAGCGAAGTGCCCCGCCATTCAGACAGCACAAGAAAAGCCTTGACTGATACAGGCCTTTTCTCTTTTTTAATACCGTTTGATTTAAGAAAAAGTTCTGTCTCTGTGTCATAAATATTAAATATCTCCACAAGCT
>JAFQAF010000247.1 GCA_017400025.1 Oscillospiraceae bacterium | reverse complement strand
TACAGCTTTTCCAGATTGGTGAACACTGCCTGGGAATCCTTCAGTATAGACTGTGAAATACGGATTTTATTTATGTTTTCCGTGGCGTTTTCCGGGTTGTTCAGCACTAGGTCCGCAAAGTTGATAAAGGTGTTGTCGTCAATCTTCCTCTGGCGGTATTTGCCCTCCAGACCGGAAAGGTCAATGGTTTCTTCCACCCGGCGGCGCTGTTTTGCCATAAATTCCGCCTGCTTTGCAGACAGCACCAGCCCCAGTTTCTTTATGTAGTACAGCGGATAGCGTATCTGGTGCTTTATTGCCAGGGCTATCAGTATATCTGCAGACAGGTTGGCGTTGCCGTGGGTGTGCAAGTCTGTGGACAGCTTCACCCTTTCCGGCACATAGGATTTTACCATTGTCTCCCTGAAACTGTAGCCGTAGTTTTTTGTCTGGCTCATCAGCGTTTTTGCAATGGCCGGTATCAGGGAATTCACCTCTGTCCTGCCGTCAGGGTAAATGTTTGCCAGCTTTGTGCCGTTTATGCGCAGTATATACACTCTCTGGCCGTCCCCCTTGATATAGCAGGGAATATCCCCTTCTATCACGGTTCTGCCGCCGCGCACACTGGTCTGTGTGCCGCTTATGGCCGCCAGGTTGTTTATCAGGTTGTCTGTCCTGTGGTTGTTCACTGATATGCAGTAGGTCAGCCGGCCGTCATTCATATACAGGTCCACCACAATATCTTTTTCTTTATCAAGATACAGTTTTCCGAAATATGCCATAGTTTCACCTTTTGTAACAGATTTATTATTATTTTATCATATAAAATGTAAATTGACAGAGGAAATATTCACTTTCTGTTTCCGGCGGCCGGATAGCTGCCGGCTGTGCGGTACAGTATGCAGAAACCGGTCTGCAGCTGCAGACCGGTTGGTTTTTCAGTATCCGTATTTGTTTCTCATTACAGCCATAGCTGCAACAGATACGGCGGCAGAAGCAAGGTTTGCCACCGCCATTGTAATCCATATGCCGCCTATGCCGAAGACTGCCGGCAGTATCAGCACAAAGCCCCCCTGGAACACCACCAGGCGGAGGAAGGACAGCACTGCGGCCACAGGGCCGTTGTTCAGTGCGGAGAAGAAAGTAGAGCCGAAAATGCCCAGACCGCTTACGATAAAGTTCCAGGAATATGCACGGAAGGCTTCAGTTGTCATTGCCATCAGGGCCTTGTCATAGCTGGTGAAAATAGCTGTCAGCGGCTGTGCCAGCACCTGTGCCAGGCCGAACATCATCAGCGATGACAGGATGATTATCACAAAACTGTGCTTTACCAGGCTTTTCAGTTCATCTTTGTTTTCAGCGCCGTAATGGTAGCTTATAACCGGGGAAATGCCGGAGGTATAGCCAAAGGAAGAGGAAAGGAAAATCATTTCCACATACATTATTACGCCATAGGCCGCCACGCCGTCTGCCCCGGCGTACTTCATCAGCTGGAAATTGAACAGCATACCCACCCCAGAGCCGGAAATACTGGACAGAAAGCTGGACACACCGTTGGAGCAGGCCATACCAAGCGCCCTGAAATCCACGGTGGCTTTGCCCAGACGCAGATTCCAGCCGGAATTCTTCCTGCTGAACAGATAGGCTGGTATCAGTCCGCCTATGCACTGGCTCAGCGCAGTGGCACTGGCTGCACCCGTCAGCCCCCATCTGAAAACGCCCACAAAAAGGCCGTCAAGTATTATGTTTGTCACACCGGCAGTCATGGTGATGTACATGCTCAGTTTTGGCTTTTCTGCCGCCACAAGAAACCCCTGGAAGGTGTACTGCAGCATCATAGGTGTAAGGGCCAGCAGTATTATCCTGCCGTATTCCACACAGTAGGGCAGCAGCTCCTCTGTTGCACCCAGCATCAGTGCAATATCTTCAAGAAACAGCATTGCACCCAAACCGAAAATCAGTCCCGATGCACCGCATACGTATACAAAAAAAGAAAACATGTCGTTGGCTTTTTCCTTTTTGCCCTGGCCCAGTGTCTTGGCCACAAGGGCAGTGCCCCCTACGCCTATCATATTGCCCACAGCGCTGAGTATCATGCCAAAGGGGAATATCAGGTTCAGTGCAGTAAACTGTGTCTTGCCCACAAAGTTGGACACAAAGAAACCGTCCACTATGCTGTAAACAGAGCCTATTATCATACTGAAAACAGAGGGCAGGGTAAACCTTATAAGCCTCTGGTAGTCAAAATGGTCTGAAAGCTGAATTGTCATATATACCTCCTGCAGTAAAACAGTTTATATAAAAATAGTACGATTTTCGGACTGTGCGGACAAAAATACAGGCAACCCTATATTTTTGCCATTTCCTCCTTGAAGAAAGCGGAATATCTGTCCAGAATCCTCACCAGGTTTTCCCAGTCTTCTGTGCCTATGCGGCCTATGGCGGCGTGCTCTGCACGGGCCATATCGTCCATAGCCTCACGGCGCAGCTGCCTGCCTTTTTCCGTCAGCACCACTGTCTTGGCACGGCGGTCTGTGTCAGACTGCTTCAGCACTACCAGCCCCTTTTTAGCCAGGCTTTTTATCACGCTGTTTACAGTCTGCTTTGGCATCAGTGTCTTTTCACACAGCTGTTTCTGGGTATAGCTGTCCATAGACAGATAGCTCAGCACCACCAGCTCTGTATATGCCAGCCCCTTTGTGCGGGCGTATTCGGTATACAGCGCGTCCAGCTGCTGCCAGCTGTCAAAGAATATATCCTGCTGTGTGGAAATTCTGTCCATAGCTTTCTCCTTTTGGTACGAAAATCATACTAATTATACCACTGAAAGCTCTCTTGTCAACAGCGTGCGGCTTTCATTGAATGTAAAATTATAGTATAATTATAATATCAACCCCGGAGGTGATAATATGTCCCTGCATATAGTCAGAAACGATATTACAAAAATGGCGGTGGATGCCATTGTCAACGCCGCAAAAAACAGTTTGCTTAGCGGCGGCGGTGTGGACGGCGCCATACACCGTGCCGCAGGCCCGGCCCTGCTGGCAGAATGCCGCACCCTTGGCGGCTGTGAAACCGGCAGCGCAAAGCTGACAAAGGGCTATGACCTGCCTGCCGAATATGTGATACACACAGTAGGCCCGGTGTGGCAGGGCGGCACAAAAAACGAAAAAACCCTGCTGGAAAGCTGCTACACCTCATACCTTGACCTTGCCGCAGAGTATAACTGCACCAGTGTGGCCTTTCCGC
>JAFQAF010000246.1 GCA_017400025.1 Oscillospiraceae bacterium | reverse complement strand
AGACTACAAAACCGATGCACTGAACATAAAAAGGCAGTACGAACGCCCCTCCACAGCACTGGAAAACCTGCAGAGAAAGCTGTCCTTTGTCAGTGATGATGACGCCATCACCACCACCGATGTGACAGAATACTATTCCCTTCCAGTAAGCGAAGTGGGCGAATACGTACGCGGTGTACGCTTTTTCAATGAAAACCTGGGCTTTATCGCCTACACCTTAAACCCTTACGAAGACCCCTATCCCCTGGCAAAAATCACAGTGGACGGCGGCAAAACCTGGCAGGACATAGACTTTTCACAGCTGGCACTGCCCTTTTATTTCACCGGCTATTCCGCCTGCTGTATGGAAATGTACGGCGATATGATAGAAATAAGGGTGAAAGTGAGAAGCACAGACACCTCTCCCCTGATGCTGTCCGGCACAGAGCCATACTCCCTTATCAGCTATGACTGCGGCCGCACCTGGGCAGGCTACGGATATCAGCTTGTACCAAACGAAGAAACAGGCAAGGCCGAAAGAGTATATTTCAAACTGACAGACACCATACCGCTGACAATAATCAGTGAAAACACCCAGCCCCGCTTCCGTACACAGCTGGACAGTGCAAATGATATGGACAGCACACAGTACAGATACCGTATGGCAATGGACCATTTCAGCGATTCCGGCTGGTACTCACTGCGGCCGGGCCACACCTGGCTGGAAGACAAGCCTCTGTACCCGGACAGTGTACTGGAACACAAACGGCCGGCAGATGCCGAATCTGCAAACGCACAGCATGGTATGGGCGTGATTATAAATGACAATCCGGAAGCCCCTGCCTATTCCTTCCTCAACAGAACTGAAGAAGGCAGATATATGATAAAGGATTACAATGGTATTTACCTTTCTGCAATGCATATCTTTGACGCACCTGAAAAAGTGATATTGGGTCACGACAAAATCAGCGACAGTCTTAATTACTCACACATAGGCGGTGCTACATATAAAACAGAAAACGTCAATACTTCCCTGCTGCATATTTCACCTGTTACAACAGTGTACCGCGGCATAAAATATCTCAATGAAAACGTAGCTGTAAAAAGCACCCGTCTGCCTGCCGGTTTCAAGCCGGACTATCCTTCCGCCTCCATAACCCTTGATGGAGGTTACACCTGGCAGCAGCTGGATTTTTCACAGCTGAAACCGCCCCGGGAAGAATACGGCAGCGACTGCCACTACGGCGGCTGCATAGTGCTGACCTACGGCGAAACTATAGAAATACGCTACCACGTGAGAAAGCTGATGGAAAAGGGCTATACCCTTGAAGACAACTACTCAATAATCAGCCAGGACGGCGGCATGACCTGGGCAGGCTACCTGCGCACCACCGGAACACGGCAGAACAAACCGGACCAGCCGGGCTTCCACTATATAAAAGTGACCCAAACCATACCTGCCGCAATAAAAACCGCATCCGATGTGCAGATTTAAAATTCTCCACAGCCTGCAGTAATAAAACCGCACAAAAAAATGAGAGAACAGCCGTTCTCTCATTTTTATTTGAATTCAAATCAGATTTTTGCCAGCATTTCGTCAACAGTTGGCATATCCATAATGGCTTTTGCATAATGGGCTTCTTTAACTGTCAGGTCGCTGTCTACATAGAAGAAAGCTGGCAGCTGTGCTTCGTTGCCTTCATAGTCACCGTGTGCAAAACCTGCTGCTGCAGCTTTTGCGCCTTTTGCCTGCAGTTTTTCCATACCGTCACCCAGAAATTCCTGCATTGTTTCTGCTGCGTTGATTTCCAGTGTTTTGTAGATTTCCTGTGCTTCGTCACAGATAAGGTGGAATGGCAGTGTACCGCCAGCCAGGTCTCTCTGAACGATTTCAGGTTTGGACTGCATTACTACAACAACGTTCACGCCTTTTTCTGCGAATTCGTTGTATCTTTCTGTCAGCATATGTACATCATAACGGCATACTGTGCAGCCGATGTAACGAAGAACAACAAACATTGTTGGTTTGCCGTCAACGATTTTTTCGATTGTCAGACCGTTTTCAAATGCTGTGTTTACTGTAAAATTAGGGAATTTATCGCCTTTTACAAGTCTTGCCATTGGTGTGTACCTCCGTTTTGTTCTGTTGTTTATTATTTGATTTTTGCCAGCATTTCATCAATTGTAGGAATGTCTGCAATGTGCTGGCCGTAGTGTGCTTCCACCACTGTCAGGTCCGGCTGTACGTGGAAGAATGCAGGCAGCTGCATTTCGTTGCCTTCATAGTCGCCGTGTACAAAGCCTTCCTTCTGTACGCCTGCGCGTTTTGCAGCCAGACGTGCCTGGGCTTCTTCTGTAGGTGCAGCTTCGGATTTGTCCTTCATGCTGTTCAGTTCCAGTGTGGTGTACAGTTCCTGTTTTGAGTCACAGATAAGGTGGAATGGCAGTGTACCGCCGGCAAGGTCGCGCTGTACGGTTTCCGGTGTGGACTGCATTACCACAACAACGTTTACACCTTTGTCCACAAATTCCTGATAGCGCTGTGTCAGCATATGTACGTCCCAGCGGCAGATTGTGCAGCCGATGTAACGCAGGAACCAGAAAAATGTAGGTTTGCCGTTTACCACGTCTGTGATTGTCAGGTCTTTTTCAAAAGCTGTGTCAAATTTAAAATCAGGGAATTTATCGCCCTTAACAAGTTTTGCCATAGGTGTGTACCTCCATAAAATGCAAAAGGCAGGGGCCTCCACATTCGCCGCCGGCGGCTGTGGGCGGGCCGCCCTGCCTTGTTTCTGTTTAAATTTTCTGATTAGAAGTATTTAGCCAGAACTTCGTTTGCCATAGGCATATCGCCCAGGTTTCTTGCATAGTGAGCTTCCAGCACGTTCATTTCGCCGTCAACTGCAAAGTATGCAGGCAGCTGCTGTTCGTTGCCTTCGTAATCGCCGTGTTCGTAGCCGTTTTCTTTCATACCTGCAATTTTCAGTGCCATTCTTGCAGCTTCTTCTTCGTTCATTTCGCCGCGGTTTTCAGGATCCCAGGAACCGATTTCCAGTTCTTTGTACAGGGATTCTGTAGGGTCGCATACCAGGTGGAATGGCAGTGTCTGGCCGTTCATATCGCGGAGAACGATTTCTGGTTTGGACTGCATAACAACAACGATGTTT
>JAFQAF010000245.1 GCA_017400025.1 Oscillospiraceae bacterium | reverse complement strand
GGCATACATGGAATATACAGACAGGGCGCTGCAGGTGGCGCAGATGCCGATGAAAATCAGGTCTGTTTCCTTTATAATCTGTTTGAGTCTGTTCAAAATATATCTCCTGAATTTAAAATATCTGATTTTTAGATATTATAACATAAATTTAATAATAATGTGTTAAATATTACACTTTTATCATTTAAATTTTTGTGGTAATATATATTATATATATTATAAAGTATATTATGGAGAAATGTGCATTGAAAAGCTTTATTACAAATTCCAAGGAAGAAACCGTGGCCCTGGCTGAAAAGCTGGCAGGGTGCCTTAAAAACCACGATGTGATTTTTTACACCGGCGGCCTGGGCATGGGCAAGACAGCCTTTACACAGGGCCTGTGCAACGGCCTGGGCATATCCGCAGTGGTGACCAGCCCTACCTTTGCAATTGTGAACCAGTATGACGGCAGTCCTTTCAGCGTTTTTCATTTTGATATGTACCGCATTGAAAATGAAGACCAGCTGTACAACATAGGTTTCTACGATTATCTTGATTACGACGGTATTCTCGCCATTGAATGGAGCGAAAATATCGCAGACTTTTTTGATGAAAACACTGTTACAGTCCACTTTGAAAAACTGGGCGAAACAGTGAGAAAAATTACAATAGAAGGGGTGGAGTGCAATTGGTAATTCTGGGTACAGACTGCTCTTCAAAACAGAGCAGTGTATGCATTATGAAGGATGACAGGGTGCTGTACACTGCTGTGCAGGCCACAAACACCACACATTCACAGAATTTTCTGCCTATGATAGATGCCGCCCTGACAGTGTGCGGGCTGAAGCCCCGGGACGTGGATTTATATGCGGTGACAGTGGGCCCGGGCTCTTTCACCGGGCTGAGAATAGGCATGGCCGCCATCAAGGGTATGGCCAGCGCAGACAACACCGCCTGCATCGGTGTTTCCAGCCTTAAAGCCCTGGCAGAAAGCTGCAGTCTGGACGGGGTGAAGATACCTGTTTTTGACGCCCGCCGCCGCCAGGTGTACGGCGCAGTGATTGACGGTGAGGAAACTGTGTGTGATGATTTCTGCCGGGACGTGGGTTTCCTTAAGGAATACATCGAAAAAACAGATAAAAACGTTTATTTTATAGGGGACGGCAGTGACCTGTGCTATAAAGAGTACGGCACAATGCCAAATGTAAAGCCCGCCGGTGTGGACATGCCCTGCATAGCAATGGGCGCCTGCAGACTGGCGGTAAAAGAGTACAATACAGCAGGGGGAAAAACTCATTTTGACCTGACACCAAGCTATCTGAGACTTTCCCAGGCTGAAAGAGAATTAAAAGAAAAAATGGAGGCAAAACGATGATTGTTTTAGCAGCTGACCACGGCGGTTATTTATTGAAAGAAGAAGTGAAAAAACATCTGGATGCAAAGGGTGTGGAATACATTGACGTAGGCACACACACAGGCGAAAGTGTGGACTACCCTGATATGGCAAAGCTCGCCTGCGAAAAAATCCAGTCCGGTGAAGCAGAAAAAGG
>JAFQAF010000244.1 GCA_017400025.1 Oscillospiraceae bacterium | reverse complement strand
GGGTAGCAAGTAATAGTCTTTCGCAGTGGTCAGACCGTCATGCATCTTAAGATGCTGCTAGTATCATAGGGCTTTGCCCGCATATGAAGAACCCCCGGCTTTGCCGGGGGGTTACTATTGATAACACCAGATAAATTATCTGGATGGTGAGTTTAATTTGTTTATCTGGTAAAATTCGTATGATGGCAAAACTGCAAGTGCCGCCGCAAAAAAAGTAACAGCAGAAAACGCAGATATACTGTTTCCAAACTGTGTCATTCCAAAGCCTTCAAGCATATCGGGAAAGATAAATGCCACAACTGGCACTGCTATGGACAGCAGCAGGGACAGTACAGCATAAAGTCTGAATTTTGAAAAAATTTTCCCTTCATATCTGTTAAAAATCCTATAGCTGTATACTGAACAGACACCGTATATGCCATAACACAGAAAGCATACCAACGGGGCATAGCTGTCATCAGCCAGGACGTACAGTAGATTAGCCCGCACCGCGGCGGATACAGCAAGGGCGGCTATAGTATATATTTTCCCGGAAATCTTTCTGTAATCCAGTAGTTCTTCCCTTTTCTTTGCCATAATATCACCTCTTTATCTGAATTATACAATATATTTGTGAGAAATCAAAGAAAACCGCCTGTATCAGAGCAGGCGGTTTGTTTTATTACTGGTTTGCCAGGTTCTTTGCAACTTCGAAAGCGCGCTGAATCTGCGGGTCTGTGGAGATTGTGAGGGAATGTATATCCACAGATGAGTCTATATTCTTTTCATAGTCCGGCAGAATGCCTGAACCGGAATAGGAAGAGGATGCCACCGGTGAAAGCTTGGCAACTGTAAGCACCACACCGGAGCCGTCCGGCAGGCGGAAAAGTTTCTGCAGTGTGCCTTTGCCCATAGTGGCTGTACCGGTTGTCTTTGCCCCGGCTGTGTCTTTCAGCATCATTGCAAACATTTCTGCTGCATAGCCTGTTTCACCGTCTGTGATAACTACCATAGGCAGGTCAGTGGTTGTTTTGTCTGATGTGTAAAGCACCTTGCGGTCATCACCCTGGTAAACTGCATACATTGTTGTGCCTTCTTTCAGCACTACGTCTGCAGCTGCAGCGGCGCTGTCAAAGTCACGGCTTGAATTGCCGCGGATATCGATTGCAAGGCTTTTCACTTCCTGGTTTGCCAGGTTGTTTACAGCGTATTCCAGCTCTGAAGCTGTTCTGCCGGAGAAAGCTGTGATTTTAATATAGCCCACTTTGTCTTCTTCAGAGTAGGAAACAGATGGTGCATCGTATGCTTTGTGTGTAAGTGTGGCTTCGTTTTCAGCGGAATCATGAAGATAAACGATATCCACATCTGTACCGGATTTGCCGGAGAGCATGGCAATCGCATCAGCTTCGGACATATTGATGGTGGATATGCCGTTGATGGAGCTGATAAGGTCCCCCACTTCTATGCCCTGTACATCTGCAGGAGATTCTGTATATACATTGTAAACCTTCATATAGCCGGAATCTTCACGGGATTTGGCAATATCGATACCGATACCGATGATTTTACCGCTCATTTCTTCCTGATATTCTGTAACTTCTTTGGCTGTAAGGTAGCGGGATTCGCTGTCATTGAGACCGTTTACATAGCCCCGGGACAGATTTTCATATATTTCGCTGTCATCAATTTCTGAGTAATAGTTCTGTCTTACAACCCGGTCAATGTCGGAAACTTTGTCATACATTGATTCCTTTTCATTTACAGACTGTACCTTTGCTTCAAACATTCTGGAAGAAAGCACCATTGTAAGGCAGAATGTAACTGTCATAGCTATGAACATATAGCTGATGGC
>JAFQAF010000243.1 GCA_017400025.1 Oscillospiraceae bacterium | reverse complement strand
CCAGCTTGGTATAAAAAATCTTTATAAACTTATTTCTTTCAGCCATCTGGACTATTTTTTCAAAACTCCCCGTATGCCAAAAAGCGAAATTATCAAACACCGCGAGGGGCTTATTATAGGTTCTGCCTGTGAAGCCGGTGAGCTTTACAGAGCGATAGTTGACGGAAAAAGTTACGATGAACTGCTTAAAATAGCTGATTTTTACGATTATCTTGAGATTCAGCCACTTGGCAACAATGAGTTTATGCTGAGAGACGGCAAAGTGGAGTCTGTTGAAGTTCTCAAGGACTACAACCGTCTTATATGCAGGCTTGGGGATGAACTTGGCAAACCGGTTGTAGCTACCGGTGATGTTCATTTCCTCAATATGGAAAATTCCCAGTACCGTGCAATCATAATGGCGGGTATGGGCTTTTCAGATGCCGACCAGCAGGCACCTCTGTATTACAGAACAACAGAGGAAATGCTGAAAGAATTTGACTACCTCGGCGACGAAAAGGCCTATGAGGTAGTAGTTACAAATACAAATAAAATTGCAGAAATGGTGGAAAACGGAATCCGTGCAATTCCTAAAGGCACATTCCCTCCATCCATTGATGGTGCAGAGGATGAGCTGAAAGATGCAACCTACAAAAAACTGCATCTTCTCTATGGAGAAAATCCTCCATCACTTATTACAGAACGTCTTGAAAAAGAGCTCAACAGTGTTATCACACATGGCTATGCTGTTCTTTATGTTATTGCAAAAAAGCTGGTACAGAACAGTGAAGAACACGGATATCTTGTAGGCTCCCGTGGTTCTGTAGGTTCTTCCGCACTTGCATTCTTCTCCGGTATTTCAGAGGTTAATCCTTTGCCGCCACACTGGCTGTGTAAAAAGTGCAAATATTCCATATTTGATGTACCTGAAGATGTGCTCACAGGTTTTGACCTGGAGGACCGTTACTGCCCGGTATGCGGCGAAAAAATGTACGGTGACGGCAATGATATACCGTTTGAAACCTTCCTTGGCTTCAATGGCGACAAAGAGCCGGATATAGACCTTAACTTTTCCGGTGAATATCAGGCCAATGCCCACAGATATACCGAGGAGCTTTTTGGCAGGGAATATGTTTTCAAAGCAGGTACGGTTTCTGCTCTTCAGGATAAAACTGCCTATGGCTATGTAAAAAAATATCTTGATGAACGTCAGCTGACAAAAAACAAGGCTGAAGAAAACAGGCTTACCCTTGGCTGTTCCGGAGTAAAGAAAACCACCGGCCAGCACCCGGGTGGCATGGTTGTTGTGCCGTCTGACTATGAGGTATACGATTTCTGCCCTGTGCAGCACCCTGCTGACTCAAAGGAAAAGGGAGTAATCACAACCCATTTTGAATTTAAATATCTTCACGATACATTATTGAAGCTGGACATTCTGGGCCATGATGTTCCTACAATGTATAAGCATCTGGAGGATCTTACCGGAATAAAAATGGCAGATGTTCCGATGAATGACAAAAAGGTGTACAAAATGCTTACCAGCACTGAACCTATAGGTGTTACACCGGATGACATACAGAGCCAGACTGCCACATTCGGTATACCTGAACTTGGCACGGACTTTGTACGCCAGATGCTTATTGAAGCACAGCCGCAGACTTTTGCTGACCTTATACAGATTTCCGGTCTGTCCCATGGTACTGACGTATGGATAGGCAATGCGCAGGAACTGATAAAAAACAAAACCTGTACTATTTCAGATGTTATAGGTACCCGTGACGATATTATGCTTACACTTATCAAAAAGGGTGTAGATAAAGCAAAGGCTTTCAAGATTATGGAAATCACCCGTAAGGGCAAGGCTGCAAAGGAATTCACTGCAGAAACAGAGCAGATGCTCAGGGACAATGGTGTTGAAGACTGGTATATTGAAAGCTGTAAAAAAATCAAATATATGTTCCCGAAAGCCCATGCCGTTGCTTATCTTATGGCTGCAATCCGTCTGATGTGGTTCAAGCTGTATTATCCGGTTGAATTCTACGCCACATATTTTACAGTGCGCGGAGAGGCAATTGACTATGAATCTGCAGTAGGCGGCAGAGCTCTGGCAACAAAGAAACTGAAAGAGGTTACAGCAAGGCTGAAAATAGAAAAGAATGCCAAAGACGAAGAATTGCGTACATCTCTCCAGATGGTATGTGAGATGCTGGCCCGTGGATATGAGTTTCTGCCAATTAAATTGGGAGAGAGCTATGCAAAAAAATATGCAGTGGTGGACGGAAAAATCCGCCTTCCTTATGCATCGCTTAAAGGTGTAGGCGAAACTGCTGCAATGCAGCTGGAAAATGCCTGCAAGGAAAATACCCAATTTTTGTCTGTGGAAGACTTTCAGAAAGCTTCGGGTGTTTCTTCCAGCATTGTGGAAACACTTTATGAAGTTGGTGCCCTTGGCGATATGCCGAAAACGAATCAGGTTTCACTGTTTATGGATTAGGAGTAGTATATGAAGATAGGTGTGTCAAGCGGTTGTTTTTACCCGCTGCGAACAGAAGAAT
>JAFQAF010000242.1 GCA_017400025.1 Oscillospiraceae bacterium | reverse complement strand
TGCCCATGCACCGGCAAATGTAGCCTCTGAACGCTGTGTGAACGGACTGAATATGGTGCGAAGCGAGGCAGGGAAGGTGCATAAGCGCACAGGATATTACTTTGAAGAAAGAGTGTGGATGGGCAATATAAACGGAGTCCATTTCTACAACAAAACCGGTGGCACTGAAAGGCTGGTACACTGTGGGGACAGTATTTACATAGACGGGGTGAATGTTTACTCCGGCATGGCAGACAGAAAAAGCCGCAGCATACAGACAGCAGACAGACTGTTCATACTGGACGGTGAGCACTTTCTGGTTTATGACGGCAGCAGCATAGCGCCGGTGAAAGACAGCTGCTATATCCCGGTGGTTTACATCAACCGAAAGCCGGAGGGAGGCGGCAGAAAAAATGAGCAGGTGAATATGCTGACTGCAAAAAGAAGGGAAGGCTTTATATCCGACGGCACGGCAGAATATGTGCTGAGCCGGGCGGCACTGGATGCAGACAGTGTGACAGCTGTGGTGTACAGGGATGACGGCACTGTACAGACCCTGACAGAGGGCAACGGTATTACAGTGGACAGGGCAAAGGGAACTGTGAAGTTTTCCGCTGCACCGGCGGCTACAAAATATACAGATACCAGCAATGTCTATATCACCTATTCCAAAAGCGGCGGCACTGACGAAAATATACTTGAAAAATGTACTGTTATGGGACTTTTCGGTGCAGGGGGCAAGCCGGACACACTGTTTCTTTCCGGCCATCCGGATTACCCGGGCAGGGAGTGGTTTTCTGCAAGGAACAATCCATTTTTCTTTGGTGAAAGCAATACAGACAGTGCAGGCAGTGTGCCGGTGACCGGGTACAGTGTGAGAGGGGATAAACTGTTTGTTCACCGCAGGGGAGCAGGGAACAATCTGAATATTCTGGTGAGGAGCTGTTCCGGCGGCGATGAAAATTTCTTTTCATACCCGGTGGTGAATATGCTGGCAGGCCCGGGTACAATTTCACCGGACAGTTTTGTCAATATGGCGGCAGACAGCCTGTTCCTTACAGAAAAGGGCGTTTATGCCATTGCTGAAAGCGAGGCGGACGAAAGGCATTTTGCCCAGAGCAGAAGCTATTATATAAACCCGTCCCTTATGGCCTGCAGCGGCCTGGAGGAGGCAGGGGCTGTGGAACACGGGGATTTCTATGTTCTGGCAGTAGGCAGGGATATTTACCTGCTGGACACACTGCAGAAAAGCTATGAGGAAGATGTGGATTACACAAAGCGGCAGTACGAATGCTATCACTGGCAGATAAGCGAAAAAATAAGACTGCTGTTTGTGGAGGACGGCCAGCTGTGCTTTGCAGATGACAGGGGAAGGATAGGCAGATTTTACAGCGACTATTCGCGGCCGGAAAGCTTCAATGACAACGGCCGGGCCATAAATGCAGTGTGGCAGACCGGTGATTTTACGGCAGGGCTGCCAGGCAGAAACAAGAATATACACAGAATCAGTGTGGTGTGTGCGGTGGCGCTGAGAACTGGTGTGGCTGTATATGTACAGATAAAAGGGCTGTGGCACAGACTTTTCGAGGATGGCAGTACAGCCAGGTTTTTCAGATGGT
>JAFQAF010000241.1 GCA_017400025.1 Oscillospiraceae bacterium | reverse complement strand
TCCACCAGGAAAACGGCGGCCACGGCCAGGCTGTAAACACAGGCCTTGCCAATGCTACCGGCACATACTTCAAGGTTGTGGACAGCGATGACTGGCTGGATAAAGATGTGCTGCCACAGGTGGCTGAAAGGCTGAAAAAACTGCACAGCGAAGACAATGATGTGGATATGTTTGTCTGCAACTATATCTATGACAAGCCAAGCGAAAACAAGAAGAGTGTAATCAGATATACAAATGTTATGCCTCAGGACACAGTCTTTGCCTGGGCTGACACAAAACATTTCCTGCCCCATCAGAATATACTTATGCACAGTGTTATCTATCGTACACAGGTGCTGCGTGACTGCGGCCTTAAACTGCCAAAGCACACTTTCTATGTGGACAACCTCTTTGTATACCAGCCTCTGCCATCAGTGAAAAAGCTGTACTATATGGATGCTGACCTTTACCATTACTTTATCGGCAGGGAAGACCAGTCCGTAAACGAAAAGGTGATGATAGGCCGCATGGACCAGCAGCTGCGTGTAAACAGACTGATGATAGACTGCTGTGATGTAATGGCACTGGAGGATGAAAAGCTGCGCCGGTATATGATAAAATACCTTACAATGATTACAGCCGTATCCACAGTGCTGTGTATCAAATCCGGCACTGAGGAACATCTTGCCCGGAGAGAAGAACTGTGGCAGTATATGAAAAACAAAGATGAAAACCTTTACAGAAATGTAAGACGTACAGCTATGGGCCGCCGGATGCAGCTGAAAAGCTCTGTAGGCAGAAAAGCAATCATCAAAGCCTATGGTATGGCACAGAAAATATTCTCATTCAACTGACAGATTACCCGCCGCAAGGCGGGTATCTTTACATTTTAATTGCTTATACATAATAATAAAAATCATATCATAATATATTACTGTTGACCTTTTGGCATTTTTCATTTATACTTGAAATCAGAATATATGCAGGTGATAATTATGAAGATTAAAAATATAGACAAAGTAATAAATTTCAGAATGCCACGCTACAACGAACTGCCAAACATCGGTCTTTATATCGATCAGGTACTGGCATATATGGACGAAATATTCAGCGAACTGGGCATCACACAGGACAACAAACTGCTTACATCCTCAATGGTAAACAACTATGTAAAGCAGGGTGTTGTGCCGCCTACAATCAAAAAACGCTACTACCGCGAACATCTGGCCTACCTTGTGATAGTATGTATGGCAAAGCAGGTTTTCACCATTGAAGAAACTGCAAAGATGATTAAAATCCAGAAGTCTGTGTACGATATAGAAACAGCATATGACTACATCTGTGTGGAAATGGAAAAAATCCTGGAAGCTGTTTTCACAGAACAGCCACTGCCCCAGGATTCTTCCAAAACAATGAAGCCACAGCGTTATTTCGTTCGCAATACTCTTATTTCTGTTGTACACAAAATTTATCTGCAGCACCTTATGAGTGTTTATGAAAACGATGTGAAGGCAAACCTGGGAGTTCAGGCTGAAACAGAAGAATAAAATAACAAATCACACCCCGTAAAAGCAGCCGCTTTTACGGGGTATTTTTGTCAGGAAATGATTAAATTACAAAGCCCCCAAGGCCGAAAGCACCGGGGCCGCTGTGTGTGGAAATCACACAGCCGGTGGGCACCCAGGTCACATTGCTGTAGCCCAGTTTTACGGCTTCTGTTTCCAGCTCTGTTTTCAGCTGAGGGTCAATCCCTTCGGAATAAACCATAAAAAAGCTGTCCTTTTCCAGACTGTTGGCAGACAGATAGTCGTTTATCAGCTTTCTGTAGATTTTGCTGTCACTGCCGCGGTATTTCTTTGTGCCCACCAGCTTGCCGTCCAGTATTTCTATCAGCGGCTTAAGCCCCAGAAAGCTGGCCAGCAGATATGCGGCGTTTGACACCCTGCCGCCGGCTTTAAGGTATTCCAGGTCACCGGGAAAGAATACAAATCTTGCCCTGTCCACCAGCTTTGCCGCATATTCCTCCAGCTGACGGACTGTGGCTTCAGGGTGGTTTTCAATATA
>JAFQAF010000240.1 GCA_017400025.1 Oscillospiraceae bacterium | reverse complement strand
CTGCGTGAAATAGGCTGGCATTTTTCTGTAAATAAAATGCTTTCTGCAGATGCTTTCAAGGTAAGAATGGACAGAGATATCGGTCTTACATTTACAGAATTCAACTACATGCTTATGCAGGGTTACGATTTCTACTACCTGTTCAAAAACCACGGCTGTGTTGCACAGTTCGGCGGTTCTGACCAGTGGTCAAACATTCTTGCCGGTACAGAACTTATCCGCAAAAAAGACGGTAAAGATGCTTACGCTGTTACTTTCAATCTTCTTACAACAGCGGACGGCGTAAAAATGGGTAAAACAGTTAAAGGTGCTGTATGGCTTGACCCTGAAAAAACATCACCTTACGAATTCTTCCAGTACTGGAGAAATATCAACGATGCAGACGTTGCAAACTGCATGCGTATGCTTACACTTGTTCCTCTGGAAGAAATTGAAGACTATGTGAAACGCGGCGGTGCAGCTTTCAACGAAGCAAAAGAAAGACTGGCATACATCCTGACAGAGATGATTCACTCCAAAGAAGCTGCAGACCTTGCACTGAAAACTTCACGTGAACTGTTCAGCGGCGCAGCAAACAGTGATACAATGCCTTCATTTGCCCTGACAGAAGAAAACTTTACCGACGGCAAAATCGCAGTTCTGGATCTTCTCGTTGCTACAAAACTTGCTCCTTCAAAATCTGAAGCAAGACGTCTTGTTACACAGGGCGGTATTCTTGTAAACGATGCAAAAGTTGAAGCTATCGATGCAGCATGGGACAAAGCAGCATTTGAAGAAACATTTATCGTTAAAAAAGGCAAGAAAACATTCCTTAAAGTAACATTATAATATGTTTACGATAAAAGGCGGACTTTGGTCCGCCTTTATTGTTTCGGTTTGTAGGTGTTACATTTTGTGCCTGTGGAAAAGAATGCATTTTTGTTTTCTATATTTACAAATGGTGCTGTGCATCCGGATATTCCAAAATGATATATGCAGTCAGCTACCTTGCAGTCAATGTCTTTAAGTACAGCTTTTTCTTTTGATTCATCCTGCATTTTGCTTTATCCTTTCATTTGTGTTATACTATAATATGTATCAGAATTTACAGTTTATTCGGAGGTTACATTGTCAATATTTGTAATAGGTGATTTGCATCTTTCTTTTGGTACGCAGAAACCAATGGATATATTCAGCGGCTGGCAGGACCACTGGCAGAGGATAGAAAAAAACTGGCGCAGACTGGTAAAAGATACCGATACAGTTATCATTCCCGGGGATGTGTCCTGGGGGCTCACCCTTGATGAGGCTCAGCCTGATTTCCGGTTTATACAGAGCCTGCCGGGCAAAAAGATTATTTCAAAGGGCAACCACGACTACTGGTGGCAGACTGCAAAAAAACTGCAGGAGTTCCTGGATAAAAACGGTTTTGATACCATCAGCTTTCTTCACAACAACAGCTTTGAAGTGGAAAACTATATCATCTGCGGCACACGTGGCTGGATATTTGAAAACGGCCAGCAGCAGGATGAGAAAGTTATCCTCAGAGAGGCAGGCAGACTGAAAGCATCACTTGACTATATGGACAGTGACAAAGAGAAAATAGTCTTTTTGCATTATCCTACAATCTATCAGGAACAGAGAGCAAATCATATTATCAACACACTTAAACAATATAATATCAAAAGATGCTTTTATGGGCATTTACACGGCAAAACAATAAATTATGCATTTAACGGTGTAAGTGATGGTATAAAATATAAATTAATTTCAGCAGACGCTATTGATTTTTGCCCATATATAATTGATTAATCTGTTTTTGTGTGATATAATTAATTAGTCATAGCCAAATTATGGCTATGATACCATAATTTTAAATAAAAACATTAAGGAGTTTTAAGAATATGGAATTAATCAGAAACGAAAAAGTTGCTGAAAATACAGTTGAAATTGAATTTAAAGTTCCAGCTGATGAATTTGAAACAGCACTTACAAAAGTTTTCAGAAAAGCAAGCAAGGAAATCACAGTTCCAGGTTTCAGAAAAGGTAAAGCACCAAGAAACATGGTTGAAAAACTGTACGGCGAAGAAATCTTCTTCAACGATGCTATCGATGAACTGCTGCCAATGGCTTACGAAGAAGCAGTTAAAGCTGCAGGTGCTACAGTTGTTGCACAGCCAGAAATCGAAGTTGTTTCCTGCACAAAAGCTGACGGCTTTGTAGTTAAAGCTACACTTACAGTTTACCCAGAAGTAACACTGGGCGAATACAAAGGCCTGAAAGCAGAAAAGAAAGCTATCCCTGTAACAGATGAAATCGTTGAAGCTGACCTGCTGAACATGCAGGACAGAAACGCAAGACTTGTTTCTGTTGACAGAGCTGCTGAACTGGATGACACAGCAAACATTGACTTTGAAGGCTTTGTTGACGGTGTTGCATTTGAAGGCGGCAAAGGTGAAGGTTTTGACCTGGTTCTCGGTTCCGGCCAGTTTATCCCAGGCTTTGAAGAACAGATTGTAGGCCACGTTGTTGGCGATGTATTCGATGTAGAAGTAACATTCCCAGAAGAATACCACGCAGAAGAACTGTCCGGCAAACCAGCAGTATTCAAAACAAAGCTGAATGAACTGAAAGTTAAAGAACTGCCAGAACTGGATGACGAATTCGCAAAAGATGTAAGCGAATTTGACACACTGGAAGAATTGAAAGCAGACATCAAAGCTATGAGAGAAAAAGAAGCTGATGCTGCAGCTGACCTGGATGTTGAAAACAAACTGGTTCAGCAGGTAGTAGAAGGCATGCAAGTTGTTGTACCAGAAGGCATGATCGAAGTAAGAATTGACGAAACTGTAAGAGATTTCGACAACAGACTTCAGCAGCAGGGCCTTAACCTGGAAACATATCTGCAGTACACACAGATGACTCTGGAAAGCTTCAGAAAAACATTCAGAGAACAGGCTGAAGAACAGGTAAAAATCCGTCTTGCACTGGAAGCAATTGTTAAAGCTGAAGGCATCACAGCTTCTGACGAAGAATACGAAGAAGAACTGATGAAAGCGGCTACAGCTTACAACTATCCAGTCACAGAACTGAGAAAAATGATTCCGGCTGAAGATGTAAAACACGACCTGGCAGTACAGAAAGCTATCGATTTCATCAAAGCTAACGCTGAAATCACACTTGCATAATTTTTACTGTTAAAGCCTAAACTAACTATTGAAAAGAAATCGGAGGTTATTTTATGGCATTGGTACCAGTAGTAGTTGAACAGACAAGCAGGGGAGAAAGATCCTATGATATTTTCTCCCGCCTGCTTAACGATAGAATTATTATGCTGTCTGACGAAGTAAACGATGCAACAGCAAGTCTTGTTGTTGCACAGCTGCTTTACCTTGAAGGACAGGACCCTGACAAAGACATAAGCCTTTACATCAACAGTCCGGGTGGCTCTGTAACAGCAGGTATGGCTATTTACGATACAATGCAGTACATCAAATGCGATGTTTCCACAATCTGTATCGGTATGGCTGCATCTATGGGTGCATTTCTCCTGGCTGCAGGTGCAAAAGGTAAAAGATATGCTCTGCCAAACAGTGAAATTATGATTCACCAGCCACTTGGCGGCATGCAGGGGCAGGCATCAGACATTAAAATTCACGCAGACCGCATTGTTAAAATGAAGGATAAGCTGAACGCTATTCTGGCAGAAAGAACAGGCCAGCCTGTTGAAAAGGTTACACAGGATACTGACCGTGACAATTTCCTTTCTGCATACGAAGCTGCTGAATACGGTCTGATAGACAAAGTAATAGAGCACAGATAATTGGAGTAACATGGCAAATAAAGAAAAAATTGTAGCTTGCAGTTTTTGCGGCAAGGATTCAACTCAGGTAGAACGTATTATAATCGGTCCCGGTGTGAATATCTGCAATGAATGTGTATCACTCTGCTGTGAACTTCTTGAGGATGAAGGTCTTCTTGAGCCACAGAGAGATACTGCACAGCGCAAAGGCAGAAAAAAGAAAGATGATGAAATAAACATACTTTCACCTATGCAGATAAAACAGGGGCTGGACAAATATGTTATCGGTCAGGATGAGGCAAAAATCGCCCTCAGTGTTGCTGTTTACAACCATTACAAAAGAATACTCAGCGGCAATAAGATTGACGATGTTGAAATTCAGAAAAGCAACATTCTGCTGTTAGGTCCGTCAGGTACAGGTAAGACTTTGCTTGCACAGACACTTGCAAAGATGCTTAATGTTCCGTTTGCCATAGCAGATGCCACAACTCTTACAGAGGCAGGTTATGTAGGCGAAGACGTGGAAAATATTCTTCTCCGCCTTATACAGGCAGCTGATTTCAATATCGAAAAAGCTCAGATGGGTATTATTTATGTTGATGAAATCGACAAAATTACCCGAAAAAGCGAAAACCCTTCCACTACACGTGATGTAGGCGGCGAAGGTGTTCAGCAGGCTCTCCTTAAAATACTGGAAGGCACTGTTGCCAGCGTTCCTCCTCAGGGTGGCAGAAAACATCCTCATCAGGAGTTTATACAGCTGGATACAAAAAATGTACTGTTTATTTGCGGTGGCGCATTTGACGGTATCGAAAAACATATTGCAAAACGTACATCTGAAGCCGGTGTTCTTGGCTTTGGCGGTACAGTAAAATCCAAAAAGGAAGAAGAACTTACAACACTTCTCAAAAAGGTTGAACCGGATGACCTTGTAAGATTTGGTCTTATCCCGGAACTTATAGGCCGTCTGCCGGTTGTTTCTGTACTTTCAGCCCTTGATAAAGAGGCCCTTATCCGTGTTCTGAAAGAACCTAAGAATTCTCTTATCAAGCAGTATCAGGCTCTTTTCGGTCTTGATAATGTTGAACTGGAGATTACAGATGAAGCGCTGGATATGATTGCTGAAAAAGCAATCAAACGCAAAAGCGGTGCAAGAGCACTCCGTTCAATCTTTGAAGAATGCCTTATGGATGCTATGTTCAAAGTACCGGATGACAACACAATTGTAAAAGTTATCCTTGATAAAAACGCCGTTGAAACCGGAATCTGCCGGTATGAATACGGTCCGCAGCGCAAAGCATACAGCGATACAGTAATGTAATAATAAAAGACGTCGGTTTCCGGCGTCTTTTTACATTTTTTACACAATGTCCATGTATATTGAAATAGTATAAATTTTATGGTAAAATATATTATTAGTGTAAAACAGAAATAAGCAAGGAGGTAACTATGTCGGTAAGAGTTAAAGTAAAAGTAGACAACAAGGGTGAACTTCTTCACCTTCCGGCAATCGCACTGCGAGGCCTGGTTGTTTTTCCGGATAGTATGATCCATTTTGATGTGGGCAGAGAAAAATCAATCAATGCAATCAATGCCGCAATGGCAGAAGACAGAATGATTTATCTTGTACCGCAGGTAGATAT
>JAFQAF010000239.1 GCA_017400025.1 Oscillospiraceae bacterium | reverse complement strand
TATGTACCTGCCTGCCCTATCTTATAAGTGTAAGTCTGCCATCGATTTGTCTGTCCAGGTGCTGATGGGTTGTAAGATACTCTTCCAGAACATCCCTTTCAGATGTGGATACAATAACAGTTTTTTTGTTGTTTTCTACTTCTGCCAGTGGCACATTGAAGAACTTGTCAAAGTTTGCGTAATGGAATTTTTCCAGACCTACACGGAACAGTGCTTCTTCATCCACATCCTTATCTTCAAATTTGAACTCCAGCATTTTACTTTCAGGAATGCTGTACACAATTTTCAGTTTTTCAGACAGCTGATAAAATTCTGTATGTTCACCTTTCCACACACCGTCACGCAGCATATACAGCATCATTTTTTTCAGCTGTGCTCCTGTAACTGTAGCCATATAGACCGGGCCGTCGTAAGGGAAACACTCCATCAGGTCCTGATAGGTAACCAGCGGGCCCATCTCTTCATTTCGGATTGCACCGGAGCCCATTAGCATCACATCAAGGCCCAGACTTCTGGCCAGAGCATCGGACAGCAGACCGCCCAGCTCTGTTTCCATATTTCTTTCCGGGTGTGTCAGCTTTCTGCGGAAACGTGTTATTGTTCTGCCATATTTTTTGTCAGTTTCGCTCTTATATAAATTCAATATTCTTTCAATATTTTCATCATACGGACAGTTGTCTGCATTGATTGGTACTGCCTGCCATTTATATTCTTCTATTTCATTGCTGTATGTATCAACCACAATATCAAATCGGCCTATCTGGTCGGTACCTGTACCTGCCTGAACAATGGCAATATTGTTTACGATTTCAGGTTTTTCAATAAATGTATGTGAGTGACCGCCGATAATAATATCCACGCCCCATGCAGGATCAAGCTCTGCAGCCAGCTTTTTGTCTTCTTCAAAGCCTATGTGTGTCAGCAGAACAGTCAGGTCGATGTCTGTAGCATTGTAGGCATTGCAGATTCTGCCCACCTCCTGTGCAGCCTGGTGAATATCCACAAAAGAGCCGATTACAGCCCCATTTTTTGCCCGGGACATCACTTCTTCTGTCAGGATGCCTATAAACAGTATTTTCATGCCGTCTATTTCTATTATCTGATGTGGTTTGAAAAGACGTGCAAAATTTGATTTTATATACAGATTTGCATTTATAATAGGGAATTTTGCACATTTTTCCAGAAACAGCAGATGTGCAATACCATAGTCTGTTTCATGGTTGCCCAGTGTAACCACGTCAGGTGCAATTGCATTCATGATTTCAATGGTACTCATACCTTTGAATTCACTGTCAATAATAGAGCCGCGGAACATATCGCCTGCAATACAGTAAAGTGTGTTTGGTATTTCGCGTCTGACCTTGTCCACATAACCGGACAGCAGGCTTACGCCGCCCACCAGTGCCTTGTCTATATTTTCTGCTGTAAAATCCCCATGCATATCATTGGAATGCAGAATTGTAAGTTTTTTATATCTGCTCATTTCAAAATCTCCTTCTGAATTTTTTATCGGTTTTTTCCTGTGCCTACCGGCTCACCACTTTCCCCCAGTTCCTTTGCACACCGGCTGCACATATCTGTTTCATCACATATGAGAAAGCAGTTATCACACACCAGACTGTGGCATACGGGACAAAGGTTGAAGTGTTCCTTTGCCCGCTGCACAGCCTGTGCGGCGGCTTTTTCCATTTCCTGCCTGTAGAGCGCCCTGTACAAAGTTACTTTAGCCCGGGTATCTGCGCTCTGCCCTGCTTTGGAAAAAGGAACCGGATGTGAATACCAGATATTTCCGCATTCTGAACATGCAACAGCGAAAAGGAAACAATTGTCATCAGAATAGTTTTTTATCAGTTTTGCTATAATATCGTCCATATTCACCTCTCCAATGTCTTTCTATAGTATTTATATCAATTTACAGGTCTTAAAAGCCATTACCCCTTATGTGCAGCAGGGGTGATTTTGGGTGTAATTTATCTGTTTTGGATTTTATGTTATAGAAATCCGGCTTGTAATAATGTATAATAATGATACAGACAGAATGGAGATAGAAAATGCACAAAAAAACACTTAAAAATTTTATCAGCAAATTATTTGTACATATTTTTGTATTATATGCTTTCTTCAGCACTTGCCCCTTGAACGTGTTTGCCGTCGAAAAACAATTACCCCCTCTGGTGGATAATTACATAAATTATTCTGTAGTATACATGTTTACTGCGGCCATATCTTTTCTGCTGCTTATACTTTATCTCACCCTTATTAAAATCAGGACAATACCTTTTATTCTTTTGTATACGGCAGTGTTCCTTGTGAATATAGGGTATCTGTTTCTTTCCCTGTCCGGCACAGTTGAGGAAGCACTGCTGGCAAACAGGATTTCCTATCTGGGTGCAGTATTTCTTCCTTTGCTTATGATTTTCATAATCATCGAAACCTGTCAGCTGAAAAAGAACAAAAAACTTCTGGCCGTTCTGACTGCATACAGCTGCAGCATATTTCTGATTGCTGCCAGCGGCGGCTATAATCAGCTGTACTATA
>JAFQAF010000238.1 GCA_017400025.1 Oscillospiraceae bacterium | reverse complement strand
GTGGATTACTGGATGAACAAACTGGTAAAAGAGTTTGAGCAGGGTGTAAAAATCAGCAAAAAGGCAGTTATCTCCAAAATGGATGAAATCTGCGCAGACTTTGCAAAAATACCGGTAGGTGAAAAGAACAAAACCCGCGTGGGCGTGGTAGGGGAAATATATGTAAAATATTCACCTCTGGGCAACAACAATCTGGAAGAATTCCTGCAGAACGAAGGCTGCGAAGTTGTGGTTCCGGGCCTTATGGACTTTATGATTTTCAAAATCTACAACCGCGAAGTGGACGTAAATCTCTACGGCGGAAAATGGATTAAAAAGGCTGTCTGCAAAGTGATGAAAAAATACTTTGAAGACTATCAGCAGAGAATGATAAATGTTATCAGTCAGTACCCTATGTTCCGTGCACCGGGCACCTTCAGTCATCTGGAACATCTGGCCATGGATTATCTTGGCTCAGGCAATAAAATGGGCGAAGGCTGGCTGCTCACCGGCGAAATGCTGGAACTTATCAACGAAGGCACAAACAATATTGTCTGCACACAGCCTTTCGGCTGCCTGCCAAACCACATTGTGGGCAAGGGTATGATACGCAAAATCAAGGATGATTACCCTGAAAGCAATATTGTGGCCATCGACTATGACCCCGGTGCCACAGCTATCAACCAGGAAAACAGAATCAAGCTGATGCTGTCCAACACCGGCAATATGAAGCAGTTTGTAAAGCAGTGATTCCCACGGTGATTTGCTCTGACACAGTAACAATTTAAAAATTTTTAATCGCACAGAAAAAGGCACAGCGGTACCACGCTGTGCCTTTTCATAGTTTTGTGTAAATAATATCACCGGGCTGTAAGCACAGCCGGGTGTTTTGCCATCTCTTGTTTCTGTACTGTTTGCAGACTGCTATTTTCTTATTTCCACCAGCAGTTTCATTGCGGTTTTGCTTTCACCGTCAATTTCCACGGTGGAAAATGCCGGTACACACACCAGGTCTATTCCTCCCGGTGTCAGGTATCCTCTGGCTACTGCCACGCTTTTCAGCGCCTGGTTTACAGCACCAGCGCCGATGCCCTGCACCTCCACACAGCCTTTTTCACGGATAATTCCTGCTATTGCACCTGCAACGGAAACAGGGTTTGATTTTGATGAAACTTTTAATGTATCCATTCTGTATCTCCTTACTGTAATGTAACTATTTTCGTCCGTGAAAAGAAATATATTCTTTTCAGTATATCTTCAATACAGAATATATTACACTCAATAAGTGAAAAATGGGTTAAAAACAGGTGAAAGTATCAGAAACTTCTGTGAATTTTTTCGATTTTCACAGCGCGGCCCTTCCGGTCTGTTTCTATGAAAACACCGTTTATGTGGCCCGGGCCTTCCGCTGTTCTGAACTGCACCGGCTTTAAATATTTCTGTTTTTCAATGGCCCGTTCTTTCACCACACCCAGCACGGAATCATCTGCGCACACAGCGCCTGCGTCAGAAATATATGCTGTGCCGCCGGGGAGTATGCGGTCGTCATTTGTCTGCACGTGGGTGTGTGTGCCTATCACGGCGGACACCCTGCTGTCTGCATAATAGCCAAAGGCATATTTTTCCGCAGTGGATTCTGCGTGAAAGTCCACCACTATATTTCTGCAGTCTGTGTTCTTCAGTATTTTATCCAGCTCAAAGAAAGGGTTTCTGTGGTTTTCTATAAAAGCAATGCCCATCAGGTTTATTACCACCAGGCTGTCACGGCCCAGGTCCACATTGCACACGCCGTACTCTGTTTCTCCGTACAGCAGGTTGGCAGGGCAGAGAATGTATTCATTCTCCTCATAAAAATCTATGTTTGCTTTTCTCATGGAGTGGTTGCCCCCGGTGATAACATCAGCGCCGCAGGCAAATATATCATCTGCGTCCCTTCTGTTCAGCCCCTTTCCGCTTTCGTTGGCATTTTCGCCGTTCACTATGCACACATCAGGGGTGTATTCCTTTTTCAGCAGGGGCAGGCCTTTTCGCAGCAGATTCACGCCGTTTGTACCCACCACGTCACCTATAAAAAGTATTTTCATAACATACCTCATAAACAATATATATAGAATATTATATTGTTTTTACGGTACAAAAGCAATAAAAAACACCGCAGTGGTCCTGCGGGGTTTTGCCTATTCGTATTTTTTTGCCACAGCTGTGAGCATTGCTATGCCCATAAAGCCAAAGCTCAGCAGCAGAATGCTTGTCAGCGGCAGGTGCATGATTGTCTGTGAATAGGTGAACATCACAGCCAGCGCTGCACCTATCACCACGCTTATGGTCTGTATCAGACTGCATACGCCCTCTGCACGTTTTGCGCTTTCTGCACCGCAGAAACCGGCCACAAGGCTGGACAGGCTGTCCAGATGTGCCACGCAGCATTCGCTCTCTTCGGCATAGTCTGTAAACTGTGCCAGCAGTGCGGCTTCCTTCCGGTTCAGCACGCTTACGTTGTCACTTGGCACGCCGTAAATATCTTCAATAAGGTGAGGATCTATGTTGAAATCCTTGGAGGACAGAATAATGCTCACGCCTTTTTCTGTCAGTCTTTCCAGGTTTTCTTTCACTATATTGTCCCTGCGGTAGCTGAATACAAACATACCGAACAGTTTGCCGCCTACGGCCAGATATACCGGCTTTCTGCCCTGGTTTATAAATCTTGCCTCCATGCTTACCGGCGGCATATCAACTTCGTATTTTTCCATCAGTGTTCTGTTGCCGATTATCACACGGTTGTTGTTTATCCAGGATACATAGCCTTGCTGTTCAATGTATTCACAGCTGTCCACCGGGGAAAGAATATCTGTCTTGCCGTCAATCACTTCCATAAATACCGGGCGCAGTGTGTCGCACTCTTTTATCAGCACACTGGCGGCATAGAGTATGGCCAGGTCTATCCTTTCCTTTTCAAAGGTCTTTATGCCATGGAGGATAACTGTGCCGCGGGGGAACAGATGCTTGGCGTCAAAGTTTACGTGGGTTGTTTTGCTCAGCTGGTCAATGCCCTGCCAGCCGTTTACCAGTGCACCTACCTTTTCCAGGCTTTTCTGCATCAGTGCGCTTGGTACACTGTTCACCAGTGTGCCGGACAGCGGCACCTGCAGTGCTGCAGCACCTGCCGCACAGAACACTGCCACCGGCAGACTCTTTGACAGCACAAAGCCCATTATAAAGCACACCAGTGTCACCACATAGCTTATACCGGCCACTTTTTTGGCGGTGTAGTCGCTTTTGTGCACGGAGAAGCCGGCGTTTACAAAGTTTGTGATAGAGCCAGCTTTTCTGGAAACCAGCACTTTTGGTATCTTTTCGTCCAGAGTGCGGGCCAGGCGCTTCACAGCGTCTGTATCGTTTATTATATAGCCTGCGCTTATGCCGCTTGGGGCATCAGCAAGGCTCAGGTTTTTGATAATCGTATTTGTGGCTATTTTTTTGCCCATAGCGTTGAAAGCCATTGCCACACATACAAAGGCTGCAAATATGGTCACCTTTTTCATATCGGTACTGCCGGAAAAAACCACCATTGTCAGCAGCTGTACCATAGACAGTACCGCCGCCAGACTGATAAAGCTGTCCGGTGCAGGGGTGTCCTTCATTGCGGCAAAACCGCTTATCACTGTAGGCAGGAAGCCTACAAATGCCAGCGCATATATCACAGTGCAGGCAAGGCTGAACATCAGCGGCTGTGCATCCGGGGCAATAAATGCCGGCAGGGGCAGACCGCTGGCGGCGGCTGTGTTGAAATATGCCAGAATACCGCCACACACAAAACCCAGTGCAATTCGCATTGAAAGTGTCTGGCGGAACATGGAAAGTTCCATCTGAATGTCCTGGCTTTCGTCGTCAGGCTTGTCAAAGAATTCGCTTTTTGAAACATACTCTTCAAAAACTTCTTCTTCCTCTTCCTCTTCCACGGCCACTACTTCCACCGCAGGCCGGTTTTCCTCTTCTTCCTCCTCCGGGAATTCCGGGATAAAGCCGGTTATATCGTCAGCCAGTGCTTCTTCCGCCTGTTTTTCTATAATGGAGGTGTAAATACTGCTGATAATGCTGTCTGTTTCGTCCGGAACATCCGGTGTGGTTTTCTTTTCCGGCTGCGGTG
>JAFQAF010000237.1 GCA_017400025.1 Oscillospiraceae bacterium | reverse complement strand
TACCGGTGCTTCTGTGCCAGGCTTTGTTGTATCTTATGCAGGAGCCGGCGTGGTCCTGCCTGCCGCATATAAGCAATGCAGGGCACTTCAGCTCGTAGGGCAGGTCTTTTTCCATTGCATCTGCCAGCATCCACATGCCGTGGCCGGAAAGCTTTGCATATCGTCTTTTGTCTCCGTCATAAGTCATCATTATACTGTGCATCAGCTGCCTGCCATAGTCAGTAACAGCCACACCTTTTGTACCCAGGCTCAGCAGGGACTTCCACGGCCAATAGTAATAAACAGGCTCCATAACTTTGAGCATCCGTATTTCAGCAGCCGTCACATACTTTCTCTGCAGGGGTGCAGAATCTATTGAAACAAAGCCTTTCATACTGTCCGGGTACAGCTGTGCAAACATCTGCCCCACATAACCGCCCATAGACTGGCCGATTATTACAGGGTTGTGCAGGTTTTCACTGTCCAGTATTCCTTTCAGCCATTTTGCCTTGTCTTCGAGGTCAAAATCAAAACTGAAAGGCCAGGAAGATGCATGGCCGGGGGCGTCCCAAACAAACAGACTGTATCTGCCTTTAAAATACTCCAGCTGTTTTTCAAACAGTCTGTGGTCCGCAGTAAGTCCCGGCAGGAAAACAAGGGTTATCCTGCTGTCCGCAATTTTATCTGTCCAATAGCATATATTCCCGCATCTGGTGGAGAAGTATTTTTCTGTCATAATTATTTTTCCTCTTCAGCTGTTTATAATTAAATCATAACACAACGGCATATACTGCTTCAACCTATTGTAATTGTTCTGTATTCATTTATATTATTCCGGCAATGCAATATTCTGCTGCATTTCCGTAAGGTTTTTCCATGTGCGTTTAGGCATAAAGTTCATCCTGCAGCGGGGATTGTATCTTTCCTTTATGGCCACAGTATCATAAAAACGCTTCCAAAGCTGCCGCGTGCGCCTTTCATCCCGGTCCATGGGCGGCAGTTCAATATCCTCAACATGGACTATTCTGTAGTTTCTGTCAGAATAAATCAGTGCCTGCCTGTTGGTGGCATCATAGATGATGAACCGCTGGTTTGCAAAGCGACTGGTGAAATGCCAGGTTATCAGCGGAAGAATCTGGTTCTGGGGCTCTATTTTTGATGCATATATTTCCCCTGCCCTGTAAAAGCGCACAAGGCCCAGGTAACGTTCCACCTCCCTTTCCAGATGGCGGTGGGCTTTGCGGAGTGTCCGCACATCATCGTCAGACATCATATCATATATGCCTGCCCCAGCTTTAAAGCCTTTTGCTATAAATGCCAGCATGTACATTTCCCTGTCTTCCAGGCAGGTCAGCAGGCATTCACTTATAAACTCCAGATTTCTGTAACCCAGCTTTTCCTCTATGGCAAAACGCACCTTGTATGCCTGCTCATAGTCTGTTTCCACCATATAGTTTTCATAGAAAGTAGGCGTAAAATTCCGGTGGGAAACAATCTTTGCCGGTTTCAGTCGGTTATAGTAAAAATTGTATACACAGCAGAGAAAGCCTTCAAAGCTGCCATCATAAATATAAACCACATACTGTTTTTCAGACATTTACCGCCACCCTTTCGTTTTTGTTTGCAATGTACAGCTCGTTCAGCCGGCTGCTGTCAAAAAAGCTGAGCTGCTGAACATCATTTGATATGTTGAAATTGTCTTTTGCTGATGCAGCCGTCAGCATCAGCTGTGCCCTTTCTTTGTCTATAGTCACATACTGTGCCGCCCTGCCTTTGCAGGTGATAAAATACTGTGCCCTTTTCAGCACCACCCCTGTTTTTTTCAGCCGGTCAAAATCCAGCCAGGCCATTTTACGGGCTGCTACAATCCTGCGCGCAGAGGTGACGCCTATTCCCGGCACTCGCAGCAGCATTTCATAGGGGGCAGTATTCACCTCTACCGGGAAAAGATGCATATTGTTCAGTGCCCAGTTGCACTTGGGGTCCAGCAGCGGGTTGAACATACTGTCCTTTTCAGAAAGAATTTCTTCTGCACGGAAACCATAAAACCTCAGCAGCCAGTCCGCCTGATACAGCCTGTGTTCACGGAGCAGAGGCGGTTTCACGTCCCTGCCCGGCAGGCGGCTGTCTTCATTCAGCGGGATGTATGCAGAAAAGAACACCCTTTTCAGCCGGTAGCGGTCATACAGTGCCTGAGAAAGGCGCAGGATATGGAAATCCGTTTCATCACTTGCACCTATAATCATCTGTGTGGACTGGCCGGCCGGTGCAAATCTGGGGGCGTGGCGGTATCTGGCAATCTCGTATTTTGCAATTTCCTTGCGCACTGTTATGGCTTTCATAGGCTGCAGCACACGCTGTTTTGTTTTTTGTGGTGCCAGTTTCTGCAGGCTGGCCTCACTGGGCAGTTCTATATTCACACTTATTCTGTCCGCCAGCAGACCTATAGCCTCCACCATTTCCCGGGATGCACCGGGTATTACCTTGGCGTGGATATAGCCATTGAAACCGTACTCCTCCCTCAGTATACGTATACACTTTATCATCTGCTCCATGGTATAATCAGCGTTTTTCAGTACGCCGGAGGAGATAAAAAGGCCTTCAATATAGTTGCGGCGGTAGAATTCTATAGTAAGGTCCGCCAGTTCCCTGGGTGTAAAGGCAGCACGGGGTATATCGTTGGATCTTCTGTTTATGCAGTAGGCGCAGTCATACCGGCACTGGTTTGTAAACAGCACTTTAAGCAGGGAAATACACCTGCCGTCAGCTGCCCAGGAGTGGCAGATACCGGCCTTTGCCGCTGTGCCTATACTGCCGCCTGCCCCTCTGGAAACGCCGCTGGAGGTACAGGCCACATCGTATTTGGCGGCATCCGTAAGTATACCCAGCTTTTCATACATATCCATTCTATCACCTCAATATCACTTTATGTGTATATTTTAACACTTTTAAGTAGTAATATCAATACTTTTAACAACTATTAGTTGTGTAGTTGCATTATTTTCCCTCTTGTGTTATAGTTAATTGGTAATGTTAAGAATGGAGAGAAGTATAATGTCTATAGCAATAGTTAGGGAATATTTCAGAGGTCTTGATATGGAAGACAAGGTGCTGGAGTTTGATGTGTCAAGCGCCACAGTTGAACTGGCAGCAATCGCCCTGGGTACACAGGAAGCAAGAATTGCAAAAACAATGTCTTTCAGAAAAGATGACGGCTGTATTCTGGTAGTTACAGCCGGGGACGTAAAAATTGACAATGCAAAATACAAACACACATTCGGTCTCAAAGCAAAAATGCTGACAGCTGACGAAGTGATAGAATTTATAGGCCACGCAATCGGCGGTGTATGCCCATTTGCAGTAAAAGAAGGCGTAAAAGGCATTTACATTGACGAAAGTGTAAAAAGATTTGAAACAATCTTCCCTGCCTGCGGCTCTTCCAACAGTGCAATTGAGCTGACTCCTGAAGAGCTGTTCAGATACAGCAAGGCAGACAGCTGGGTAGATGTATGTAAACTTAAAGAAGCATAATAAAAAGGTGTAATCTTTACGATTACACCTTTTGTTTTCAGTTGGAACCTGTTATATGTATAAGTCTGGGGTAAGTATAAATATATGCGCTGAGGGGGTAATTCCAGCGGTCTGCAGTATTTGATGCCACCACTATATCGCTCATTTTTCCGTTTTCATCCTGCAGGATATCCGTCACAACAAGGGAATGTCTCCACCGGTGGTATGCACCCACCTGTATTACATCACCTTTTTCTGCATATTTCAGTTTCAGGTCTGTCTGGCACAGCATACCGTCAGTATTGTACTGTGCATAGGAGTAGAAGGCGTCAACACCGGTCCAGGAATAAGAACGGCCTGCCGGCATCCATCTTTCATTTATTTTCCGGTCGTAGAATTTCCACTGGTGCTGTATGTATCCGCTGTGGTCCATATCCATACCGCCGGCGTGTATGCACTGGCTGGCAAAATTCTGGCAGTTGCCGCCAAAAACATCATAGGCCAGATTGCCTGTATAGTTTCTTTCATTCCACCATTTTTCTGCATATTTCACTGCGGCTTCACGGTTGTATTCCTTTTCTATATCTTTATCTGCTGGGTCTTTGCCCGGCTCTGTGGCAAGCTCATCAATATTTTCCTGTGCATCGGCAACAAGTATTTTTACAGTGTCTGCCGCTTTGTCAGTGTATGTGGCACCGGTAGTATCTTCTTCCCAGGCTTCCAGGGCCAGCAGGAAAAAGTCTTCCTCCTGCAGATGACCGGCTATTTTCCAGCCGCTGACTGTGTTCCGGAAAGCAAACCAATGGCTTATGTTTGCACTGTAGGAGGGAGATTCCATAAATGAAAACTTCTGCTGATTTTCC
>JAFQAF010000236.1 GCA_017400025.1 Oscillospiraceae bacterium | reverse complement strand
TTTGTTGCTACAGAAAAGCTGTTGTCCTCCCAGAAAACAAGGAAACAGCTGCTTTTCAGCCCCAGTGCATCCCTGAACTGGTCTCCGGGTATTCTGTCGCCTCCGGCTTCTATGTATTTCACATACCCGCTGTCATAGTATACAGTATCCCCAAACCACTCTTCGGGGTTGCTTTCTTCAATTTTAAGGGAAGGGAAATCAGCTTTCAGTCTCACATACATTTCCTCTTTTGAAAAGGTGGTTATATTCAGATAGTCATCACTTGTGCCGTCAAAAACACTGTCCACGCCTGCCAGATAAGCGTATTCCCGGCCCCATACCTCCCGGCTGGATGCTGTTTTGCCGCAGGAAACAGCAAAATAAGGGGTGAGGGCAGGCTGTCCCTTATAAAGAAGAACCTCGTCTGCCACCGCCTCGGCACACCTCTGGAACTTGGCATAGTATTCATAGTATTTGCTGCCCCAGAACCGGTTGAGCCTGTTTTTGTCGGCATAGCCTTTCATGTTCCGGCTGTCAACTGTAATATATCCGTTTTCAACGCTATCGGGATTGTCCCTGCAGTAAAGATAGTATGAATGTATTGCTACCATCTGTGCTTTTATTGCTTCTTCCTCATATACGGCGGGCATCTCACAGGCCGCACTGCCGGACAGATATTCAGTCAGCCCCAGTTCCAGTGTTTCTCCGGTTGCCTGGTCATAAACTGTCACTTTCCGGCTGTTTTCAGTCGGCTGGTTAATTTCTTCAGAGTTGTCCTGCATTAAGGGAAGCCTGCCGGTTTCTGTATAGATTCTACAGTACAAAACAGGAACTGAAATATTGATTATAAGAAGGAAAAGAAATATAAGAACAAAATTTTTCATAAAATCCTCGTTATTGTTACAGACAGGCGGGTTTATCTGTTGTAATTTTTTTCTGTTTGTATTAAAATAGATAATAACTTGTGACATTTGTCACAATACATGGTATCAGTACATTGTATTAAAATGAATCCGAAAGTATACCATCAGGAGATATTATGACTTTATTTTTAAACATTCTTTTCACTGTTGTTTCTGTAATGTATCTTGCAGGACGTATGTACGAAATTATTTCAATCACAGACCTTACCACAGGTTTTCTTACGGCCCCCGGTGTTGTTACAACTCCGGCAATGGCAGCAATAATTGTTGTGATAGCTGTGTGCTGCGGCGTCATAATTTTTTCAGCAGATAAAAAAGAAATCAGAAAGGTTAAAATGCCGGTAGGCGTTCTGGGCATTGCGGCAGGCGTATTTTTTATTGCAGGCGGAATTGTAAACTCACTGAACTGCTTTAAATACGGCGGCTTTATCGGTTATCATATTGCAGAAGCACTTGGCGGTATAAGCCTTATATTCCTTGGTATCAAAAATATCAAAGGCAATAAGAGAGAACGCATCCCGGCAATCGGTATGCTTATGCTGCCGGTGGGCGTATGCCTGAATTCTGTTGTTTATGAAATCAAAAGTATTCACAATACAGATTATCTTATGCGCAGTGTGGCTGGCCTGCTTACCCTTGTGTTCTTTATGCTTCTGCTCAAAATTGTTTATGCACCGGGAAAAACAACCAGAATGATGCTTTATATTTCTGCACTGCTTAACTTCCTTTTCACTGGTGTGGGCAGTCTTGCAGCTGTTCTGGGCGGTGTTCTCACAGGTACAACTGTTTTCGGTCAGCTGCTGTACAATGTAGGTTTTATATTTATAGGTGTTTATTCTCTTTTCACTGCTTTTTACATCACACCGGCTGCAATTGCTTTTGAGGAAAAAGCTGAAGAGGAAGATGAAGAAATTACAGAAGAATATGTTCCACAGCCGGTACGCCGTGAAAAGCCTGTGCAGAAAAAGCCGGTGGAACAGAACAATGAAGATGTGTATAATTTCTCACGGACAGGAAATATCGATAAAGCTACAATAGATGCACTTTTCGCCCGGAAAGATGAAAAGGAAAAACAGCCTGAACCTGTTTTTTCAGCGCCTGTAATAACAGAACAGAACAAAAAAGAGGTGACTTCTGCCACTATAGCAGTGCCGGAAGAAAAAGCCGTATTCAGATCTTCAGGCAGCAAAAAATCCCCTGCAGGTAAAAAAATTGTATACAAAGCACCTAAATAATAAAAAGCTCTGCATATGCAGAGCTTTTGTTTTATTCTGTTAAACCAGCGGAGGTGGCATACAGCTTTCGCACAGCTGAATAAAGATATTGCTGTATCTGTTGAGAAGGAAATCCCTCCGGTTGCTGAAAAGAACATTGTCCGTATTTTCAGCAGCAGGGAGCGATACCATATATTTTACCCCCTCACCGAAAGAACTGGTAAGCAGAAGATTGCCACCGGAAAATTCAAAGGCCTTTCTTGCGATATACAGCCCCAGCCCCAGGCCGGTTTCATAAGGGTTTGCGGATTCACCGTAAGGCTCCTGTGAAAAATATGGTAAAAATACGCTTTCCCGGTATTCCTCCCTGATGCCTTTTGAATTGTCAGAGTAGGAGAAAACGATATTCCTACCGGATTTTTTCAGTGAAACGTGTATTTCAGTGGGGCTGTCACTGCGGAATTTTATACTGTTGGCTATAAGATTCAGTATGCCATCTGTGATAAGATTACTGTTTGTGGTTATCAGCAGGCCGGGTTCAATGTCTGTTTCAAAGTGCAGTTCCTTTTCTATTGTGGAAACGCTGTTTATCAGGCTTTCAAGCAGGGAAGAAAAGTCCACAGTTTCCTTTTTCAATTCCTCTTTTGCTATAAGTTTTGCTGCAAGGGATACATTGTTCAGGCTTCTCAGCAACTGATAGGAAAGCTGGCCGATATTTTCCAGATAAAGTATGGCCTTATCATCATCACCGCGGTTAATGCTGTTTGCGGTAACCGGCAGCAGTGCAAAAATTGTGGAGATAGGCTCACGCATATGATAGTTTATATTGGTGATTACTTCATTTGTATAGGCTTTTTTATCAGCTGCCAGGCAGCATCTGATGCAGTCCTCTTCTTTTGAAATCACCAGTCTGTATCCGGGTGCTGCGTTGCCGCAGTCTGATATTACAGGGAATGAAGAAAAATCTGAAAGGCTGTCTTTCAATAGATTTTTCATATATTCTGCATCTGTCAGAAAAGGATAGTCATTTATTGTTTTTTCATTTGTATCAATCACATTCATGTCTTTATCAAAAAGGACATGATACATATTTTCTCGGTCTATCATTTGGCAGCTCCTTATCAGAAGACAAAAATCGTTCAAAAACGACATTCTGTTTAAATAAGTTTACAATAAAAATAATATAAAGTAAAGTTATTATATATAAATTAATCATAAATATAAATTTTTAATATACAAAATCTGCTTTACTCACCAAAACAAATATGATAAAATATTTATGTATGTGATTTAATTTGTATATGGGGATTGAATATTGTATGAAAAAGAAAAATATGTCCATAAAAAAACATTGACATTTTTTCTACAATGTTTTATAATCTATTCACAAGGTTAAATTTTTAACAAGTTAAAAACATACAGATATATATTGGAGGTATTTTATTATGGCAATCAAAATTGGTATCAACGGTTTTGGTCGTATCGGTCGTCTTGTTTT
>JAFQAF010000235.1 GCA_017400025.1 Oscillospiraceae bacterium | reverse complement strand
TATATATCATTCTCAATGTCTGTTTCACCGGATTTCTGTTTTTCTTTATGTCTGAAACAGAATTTATATATCTCAACAACAGTTTTTATTATATAAATATTAATCCTTTATATCTGGTGGCAGGTATGGTCCTGATATTCTTAATTATTACAGCAGCCGAATTTATGGATTCTTTCAGAACCAGGGCAGATATACGAAATTTTTCTTTATATTTCAATGAAGAAAAAGTGGAAGTCCAGGGGTTTTATGATACTGGCTTCAGGGTAAAGGATATACTGACAGGCAGGCCGGTGATGCTGTGCAGTACTGCCGCGCTGCCTTCAGATATTTCCCGGAAAATGGCAGATATGTATTACAGTTTCTGCAGCGGCAACTACAGCGGCCCGCTGAAGCTTACACCGGTTTTTTATTCTGATATATCCTCCCGGGGGATGCTGCCGGCTGTACAGCCAGGCAGGATTATCTGTGAAAACAGAGAAATTTCCGATGTGCTGCTTGCTTTTACGGATAAACCTCTCATGGATGGTATCCGGGTGATATTCGGAAAAGATATAAATAATTTACTGGAGGGGTAAAATGAGAACAGTCATCTTATCTGGAATTGAAAAAATAATGTGTAGATTTTTTAAAATTCTGTACATAAACGGGCCGCAGACGCTGCCGCCACCCCTTACACGGGAACAGGAGCGGATGGTATTTGCAGGACTTGAAAAGGGCGAAAGTGATGCAATGAATATGCTGATAGTCCATAATCTGAGACTGGTGGTATACATTGCCAAAAAGTTCGAGAATACAAATGTATCCATAGATGATCTCACATCTATAGGAACAATGGGACTCATCAAAGCGGTGAAAAGCTTTATTCCGTCAAAAAACATCAAATTTGCTACGTATGCATCCAGATGTGTGGAGAATGAAATACTTATGTATCTGCGAAAGCGGTCAAACAGGAATATAGATATAAGTATGGACGAGGCTTTGTCCACAGATTCGGATGGAAATGAACTGAACCTGATAGATGTTCTGTATACAGATGAAAATGAAATAAGTAAAAACATCGAGCAGGAAAGTGACAGGGCAGTTGTGTGGAGATCACTGCGTTCACTTTCTGAAAGGGAGAGGGAAATTATGGTTATGAGATTCGGGCTTGACGGGGAGGAAGAAAAAACACAGAAAGAAGTAGCTGATATAATAGGTATTTCACAGTCATATATATCAAGGCTGGAGAAAAAAATACTTAAAAAACTGAAAAAGGAAATTGAAAAAATTGGATAGCAAGCTTTTGCCACACATAAAATAGTAAAACCGACAGATAATTACCTTAAACTGTTTTCAGTTGGGAGAGTGATTATCTGTATTACAAAAAAGTAGAAATATCCGGCATAAACACCGCTTCCTTACCGGTACTTTCCGAAGAAGAGAGGGCGGTTATGATAGGCAAGATGAAAAATGGTGACAAAAACGCAAAGGATCTGCTTGTTATGTCCAATCTCAAGCTGGTGCTGAGTATTATCCAGAAAGTAAACAGTAAAAATATTGATGCTGATGATTTGTTTCAGGTAGGCTGTATAGGGCTTATAAAAGCGCTTGACAATTTTGACACCAGTCTCAATGTTCAGTTTTCCACCTATGGCGTAGTTATGATTCTGGGAGAAATAAAAAGATATATAAGGGACAACAGCCCTATAAGGATAAGCAGAAGCACAAAGGACCTTGGCTACAGGGCCCTGGCATATAAGGAACAGTATATAAAGGATAATAACTGTGAGCCATCCCGGGCGGATATAGCTTTGCAGCTTGGGGTCAGCACTTATCAGGTATACAGTGCAATGGAGGCACTTTCTCCTGCAATTTCACTATATGAACCGGTTTTCGGTGATGAAAATGAAGGGTTGTATCTTCTGGACCGGATAGCAACCGATAATTTTGAAGAAGGATTCTGTTCTGAAACAGTAATACTTGATGTCCTGCATGGTCTGAAAAGGCGAGAGAAATATATTATATATCTCAGGTATATGCTGGGTAAAACCCAGGCTCAGGTTGCAGAAATAATAGGTATCAGCCAGGCACAGGTTTCAAGAATAGAGAAAAATGTACTGGCCAGTGTAAAAAAAGAACTGAATGCATAGAATACAGAGACACATAAAACCACAGGATTCATATATTTAATATATGGAGGTGATTTTATGATGTCTCTTTCTGTTTTGTGCCAAAAGGATATAGTCAGTGTTGTCACAGGCCGGAATATAGGAAGACGGGATGACATAGAATTCAGTGAAACTACTGCTGCAATAGAAAATATTGTTGTTTTCGGCAGACCAAAATTTTTCGGCTTGCTGGGCAGGGAAAAGGATATAAGAATAAAATGGGCGGATGTAATCACAGTAGGGCAGGATGTTATTCTTATAAGTACGGCGGAAAATACCATATCCGGCAAAAACGGCAGGATAAAACTGGAGTATGACTGATTTTTCTTTTAATTTAAAGGAAAAATTCAATATTTGATATTGACATTGCTAATATCCCGTGATAAAATATTTAGGCGCAAATACGCACGCTGTATTCCTTATGGGTTGGTGTATAAAAATATTGCCCATAAAAATTCGCAAAATACAGCGGAGGTTTAACCAAAACGGAGGTAAAAAATTATGTCATCAGTATCAATGAAACAATTACTCGAAGCTGGCGTACACTTTGGTCACCAGACAAGAAGATGGAACCCTAAAATGGCTAAATACATCTTCACAGAAAGAAACGGTATCTACATCATCGACCTGCAGAAAACAGTAAAAATGCTGGACACTGCATACGATTTCATCAGAGAAGTTTCTGCAGAAGGCGGCGAAATCCTGTTCGTTGGCACAAAGAAACAGGCACAGGAAGCTATCAGAGAAGAAGCAGAAAGATGCGGTATGCACTTTGTTAACGCTAGATGGCTGGGTGGTATGCTCACAAACTACAAAACAATTCAGAAGAGAATTGCTCGTCTTGAACAGCTCAACAAAATGAAAGAAGACGGTACATTCGATCTCCTGCCAAAGAAAGAAGTTATTAAACTTGAACTGGAAATCGAAAAACTGGAAAAATTCATGGGCGGTATCAAAAACATGGGCACACTGCCAAAAGCAATGTTCATTGTTGATACAAGAAAAGAAAAAATCGCAGTTGCAGAAGCAAGAAACCTGGGTATCCCAGTAGTTGCTATCGTTGACACAAACTGTGATCCAGACGAAGTTGACTATGTAATTCCTGGCAACGACGACGCTATCAGAGCAGTTAAACTGATCGCTGGCGCAATGGCTGACGCAGTTATCGAAGGCCGTCAGGGCGAACAGAATGTTGCTGAAGAAGCAGCAGAAGAAGTTGCTGAATAATTTATAGTAATAAATTAACTTATAAATACAACAGGATATTAAAATAGTTGGAGGAACAATAATTATGGCATTTACAGCTAAAGACGTTAAAGAACTTCGTGAACGCACAGGCTGCGGCATGATGGACTGCAAAAAAGCTCTTACAGAAACAGATGGTGACTTTGACAAAGCTATCGAATACCTGAGAGAAAAAGGCCTGGCAGCTGCTACAAAGAAAGCTGGCAGAATTGCTGCTGACGGTATGGTATATGCAACAGTTGACAAAGAAAACAAACTGGGTGTTGTTGTTGAAGTTAACTCTGAAACAGACTTTGTTGCTAAAAACGAAATGTTCCGTGAATTCGTAGCAGACATTGCAAAAGTTGTTGCTAAAGAAAACCCAGCAACAGTTGAAGAACTGCTGACAATGTCTATGCCAAACGGTGACACAGTAGAAGCATCCCTGCAGGAAAAAATTCTTGTTATCGGTGAAAACATTAAAATCCGTCGTTTCGTAAGATACGAAGGTCCATGTGTAGCTTACATCCATGCAGGCGGCACACACGGTGTTCTGGTAAACTTTGAAGTTTCCGACGAAATGTTCGCAAAACCTGAATTTGAAGCATACGGTCAGGATATTGCTATGCAGGTTGCTGCTGCAAACCCATCCTACCTGAACAAAGCTGATGTACCAGCAGAAGTTCTTGAAAAAGAAAAAGAAATTCTCACACAGCAGGCTATCAACGAAGGCAAACCAGCAGCTATCGCTGAAAAAATGGTTGCAGGCAGAATCAACAAATACTACAAAGAAAACTGCCTTGTTGAACAGGAATTCGTTAAAGATGACAAGCAGACAATCACTGCTTACACAAACGCTACAGCTAAAGCTCTGGGCGGCGACATCAAAATCGTTGCATTCACACGTTTTGAAAAAGGTGAAGGTATCGAAAAGAAAGTTGATGACTTCGCAGCAGAAGTTGCAGCAATGGCTAAATAATCAAACCAAAGTTGAAAAATCCCTTACAGCAGCGATGCTGTAAGGGTATTTTTTTATATCAATATAATTCACCGGAAAAGGTGTGGTTTTATTAAAGGTCGCTGTCTTCGTCAAATTCTTTCTGTGTATCAAGGAACATTGTGTTCATATTGATTTTTGCAAAGCTTTCTTTCAGCTTGTCTTTGTCGTAACCCAGCTGTTCACATACCTGGTTGTTTATGGCAGCAAAGGTATGGGCGCTTCTTATAACCGGCACTTCGATGGCAGGTTTTTCTTCTATAAGCAGTTTTACAGCAAGAGACATAAACTCTGCATCACCGTCTTTGTAAAGGCTGCCCATGCCCATAAAAGCACCGTTGATAGTAAATGCATGGGAACCGGTAAACTGTGGAATACCGGCAGCTGTGAAAACAGGGGAGATTTTCATTTCAGCGCTCATCACAGTGTTGTCAGTAGGGGTCAGCACTGCATCCACACCCTGGGCAATAAGCTGTTTTGCGGCATCTGTCACTTCTGCCTTGCTGGCCGGATTGGCTTCCACCCATTCAATGCCGGAATTTGTGAGGTATTCCTTGGCTTCTTCAATAGGCATTTTTGAAGAAAATTCAGCTTTGTTGTACAGCAGACCTATCTTCTTTGCATCCGGTACAGCAGCCAGTGCCACCTGGGCAAGTCTCGCTCCGTCAAGAGAATCTGATGTGCCTGTGATGTACTGACCGGGGCGTTCAAATGAGTCTATAACTTTTGCACTTATAGGGTCTGATACTGCGCGGAAAAGCATATTGATTTTGTTTTCTGCCAGAATATCTTTCATAGCTACAGTAGGCGGTGTTGCAATACTGATAACAAGGTCAACTTTTGCCTCTGCCAGTTCCTGGCCGGCTTTTTTCATCAGTTCAGTATCAGCCTGTGTGTCATATACATAGTTTTCGTAATCAAATTCTATACCGTATTTTTCGCTGAGTTCAGCAAGACAGTTTTTTGCACCCAGTTCAATACGGTTGAGTGAAGCATGGTCTGTATACTTTACAATACCGATTTTATAATTCTTTTTCATAATATACCTCTTGTTGGACATACTTATAATTAACATAATTATACAGCGGTAAAATTCAAAAAACAAACTTAAAATGACATATTTTGCAAAAATGTTTTAAAACTTAATATAAAAAAGCTGTTATCGGCTGTTTGTTGCAGGTATGGGATATCTGAAAGGTAAAAAGCTCTGTATACATAATTATATATATGCGACAAAAGGCTGAAATAAATTTTTTAAGGACTATATTTATATGTTATTTCGAATAATAGCCTTTACTTTAAGGTCGAAATATAGTAGAATATTATAAAATATGTGTATAAACGGGGTGCCGAATATGTCTATGAAATATAAAAGAGTTTTGATTAAGCTGAGCGGTGAAGCACTTGCCGGTGACAAGGGCTTTGGTCTTGATTACCCAACCGTTCTGGAAATCTGCAAAAACATCAAAGCAGCACACGAACTTGGTGCTGAAATTGCAATCGTTGTTGGTGGCGGTAACTTCTGGAGAGGCCGTTCTTCCGGAGATATGGAAAGAACAAGAGCAGACCAGATTGGTATGCTTGCTACTGTTATGAACGCTCTTTCAGTGGCAGACGCTCTTGAACATCTTGGTCTGGAAGTAAGAGTGCAGGCAGCACTGCAGATGCAGCAGGTTGCTGAACCTTACATCAGAAACAGAGCTACAAGACATCTGGAAAAAGGCAGAATTGTAATATTTGCATGTGGTACAGGTAACCCGTTCTTCTCTACAGATACAGCGGCAGCACTCCGTGCAGCAGAAATCAATGCTGATATTATATTTAAAGCAACAATGGTAGACGGTGTATATGACAAAGATCCTAAGAAATATCCGGATGCCGTTAAATATGACACACTTACATTCACACAGGTACTTACAGACCAGCTGAATGTTATGGATATGACTGCAGCTACAATGTGCCGTGACAACAAACTGCCAATTCTTGTATTTGATATGGCAGACGGCAATATTGTAAAAGCTGTAAAAGGTGAAACAATAGGTACATTAGTAACAGAATAAGGAGATTATTATTATGACAAAGAAATATGAAGACAGAATGACCAGTGCTGTAAAGCATCTTGAAAGCGAATACTCATCTGTGCGCGCCGGCCGTGCAAATCCAGGTGTTCTTGATAAAGTTACAGTTGATTATTATGGTGTACCTACTCCGATTAACCAGGTAGCTACAGTTTCTGTTACAGAAGCAAGAACTCTTTCTATCCAGCCATGGGACAGAAGCCTGCTGAAAGCTATCACAAAAGCTATCCAGATGTCTGATATTGGCATCAACCCAATTGATGACGGTGTTTCAATCCGTCTTAATTTCCCGGCTCCAACAGAAGAACGCAGAAAACAGCTTGCTAAAGATGTGGCAAAAATGGCAGAAGAAGCAAAAGTTGCTGTAAGAAACATCAGACGCGATGCAATGGATAAATTCAAGGCTGCTAAAAAAGCTAACGAACTCACAGAAGACGACCAGAAGAACCTTGAAGAAAAAATGCAGAAAATCACAGATAAATTCATCAAAGAAATCGACGCAGTTGCAGCTAAAAAGACAAAAGAAGTTATGGAACTGTAATATTTAATTTGTGTCTGTTTCATTAAAGGGCATATAGCATAATATGCCCTTTAATTTTGTATATTATTGTTGAGGTAAAATAT
>JAFQAF010000234.1 GCA_017400025.1 Oscillospiraceae bacterium | reverse complement strand
TGCGGCCCTGAAAAAAGCCGGGGCCTTGGTATCGTGCCATACTGTCATTCTCTCTTTCATGGAAGGCTCGTGATGGGTGGACGGGCGTCTTTCTTCCTTTGGCTTTCTTTTTGTGGTAATCACAAAATCGCCGTCCACAAATTTTGTCAGCTTTTCAGAAAATGATTTAATCTGCATATTCGTCCTCCTCCCCTTCTTCGTGAAGCTTGCCCACATTTTTCAGTGTGATAAAAAACAGTGTGCTGGTAACACCTGCACCTACAGCAGCTTCTGTGATGGCCAGGTCAGGTGAGCGCAGCAGCAGCCACACCACACTGGCAATCAGACTGTAGGACATAAAGATAATTACACTGGACAGCAGGTTTTTTGTGCAGGATACAGATATTGCACAGATTATCATAAAGGTGATAAGCAGGGATTCAAATATTATCATGGCTTACAACCTCGCATTCCTGTGTGATTTTTTCATTGGAGATAATTTCTGTTCTGGCCAGAAAATGGGATGAAACAGGGTTTGCAAACCAGAGAAAGGCCACCATCATCACCAGTTTTATGCTGGTGGCATTGAAGCCCCCTGCAACTATGAGGGATGAAATTATAAAGAAAGCCCCCAGGGTATCTGCTGTGGCGCCTACCTGCATTCTGTTCAGCACATAGCCGAAGCGGAAGTTGCCCACCATGGCGGAGAAAATAACAAAAATACCCAGCAGCATAAACACTGCGCTTATAATGAATCTTATCATTTTCTTACCTCCCGTTTGATATTTTCCAGGTCGTTTGCCCTGTCTTTGTGGTGGCTGCGCAGGTATGCCTTGCATACTATAACAACTGTTACAAAGCCCAGCATGGCATAAATCAGCGCTATATCCACAATATAGTTTTCTCCCTGGAAAACAGAGAGAATGCATATAATAAGTATAATAATGGTCTGGATACTGTTTACAGCAAGAATTCTGTCAGAAAATTTCGGACCGATAACTGCCCTGACAAGATAGGCAAAGGCTATCAGTGCCAGAAAGCACATTGCGGCAGTAAACAGATTGTTGTACAGTGTATCAATCATCAAAGGTTGCCTCCATTTCCATAAGAAGTTTCAGAAATACGGAATCCTCCACACCCTTTGCTATGCTGTAGTCCAGGGCGTGTACGCAGAAATGGTTGTCCTCCACGTTTACAGTGATTGTACCCGGGGTGATTGTTATGGAGTTGGCCAGAATTGTGCGCAGGAACTCGCTTTTCAGCGGCACATCAAAAAACACAATCTGCGGCTGTATATCCAGCTTTTTACTGTAAACAAACTTCATTGCAATAAGGCTGCTTTTTATGATTTCCACAAACAGCACAGCCAGGTAAACAATGGCGCGGGGAAGATTTTTCAGAAAAATAATGTCGTTTTTAGGACTGTACTCCAGAAATCTGCACATAAACCAGTATATTGCACCGCAGATAACCAGCCCGAAAGCCACTGTTTCTGCTGTGATTCTGGCATTGAGAATCATCCAGAGCATAAACAACAAAATGTACATATCGTTTCTCCTGTTCTGATTTTTGTATGCCTTGCATCAGCTCTCTGATTTTGCTGCTGACAGCATTTTTATATGTGATATATGTGAAATCTTTCCTTTTAAAACACAAAAAAACCGTATAGCGAAACATCAGTTCCACGTACACGGATTTGCTGTATAAAGTAAAAGCTGTACATATTCAGTTCAAGGCTTTGGCAATTATATTCCTTTACAGCCCGTTTGTCAATAGCTTTATTGACATTTTACATTTATTTATCCATATATTTATATATCAAAAACAAGCTGTTGCCTTCCGCCCCTCTTTCCGGCAAATTTTTCCATTTATATTTCCTCTGCCGGATCAGGCAAAACCTCTGCCCAATCAGTCTGAAATGCCTTTTATCCAACCGGTATAAATTCTTTATCTGCTTTTTCAGGATATTTGCTGTAATAAATCAGACCGTACTCTTTGTTCAGAGTAAAGGAAAGGCTGTCCCCCTCTTTTGTTTCAAGAAAAACTATGTAAGCGTCATAAGTATCACTATCTTTTTCCCTGCCGGCTGTTTGGGTATAATAGCCGGTTACAGTATCCTTTTCGCCCAGCTCCTGTAAATACTGCAGCGACGTTTTCAGCAGCTGCTCCGATACATAATCAGACGGAGCATCTTTATGATAATAGCCGCTTCGCACAGCTTTGGCATCTTCAATCCCAAGATACCGGAATTGTCCTGCAGTATCAATGACTGCACCTATAATTAATTCATCTGTAATCTGCCTGCATACATAACAACCGTTTTCGGCCACGGGGGATGATGCAAATAAATTTACATCAGACAAATCAATTACCATAGGTTTTTTCTGATGCCCGGTATATCCTGTAAGATATTTCACCACCTCGCCCAGCTTGTTTGCCGCCTGCTGGTATGTAAACTCTTTATTTTCATGTAATACTGAATCTTCAGTCATGCCAAACCAGCCGCCGTACAGTTTTTTCTCCGCTTCATTCAGCTGTGAATAATTGATATAAGGATAGTCAAATGCAATTTCTTCCGCCTGCAGTTTCTCATCGTTCACAGTAAGCTGATTCTCTTTATCGCCTGCAGCCTGCCAGGCAGTTTCAAGAATTCTGGACAGAACTGCTACACCAATCATTGCTGCAGTAATCAACAGCACAGTTATACATATCACTTTTCTGTTTTTCACACAATCGCTCTCCTTTGTTGCCATTATAATGCGGAATTATTACAGAGTTGTAAAATTTGCTTTGAATTTATAAGATATACTGCTGATTCATCATACGTCCGTTACAACTTGATAACAAATATGCTGTATCATCATAATCAGATAAAAAGTTATCCGGAAAGAGGCAGTAATATGAAAAAATTTGTGTTTATAATTCTGACTTTATGTATTTTATTTGGTTTTGCGGTTTATTCAGAAGAATCTGAAAACACAGAGATTACAGAATGGACACCGTCAGAAATGTATTCCGATGAAGAAATCAGAGATGCAATAGAGGTTGTTTATGAAGATTTCCGCCATTGGCAGGGGGCTGAACTTGCAACCATCACCTATGCAGGCGACGATATTTCACAAAAGTATATGGATTGGGCGGCAAAATATAAGACTGACCAGACCCTTGTGCTGATTTCTACCGTCAAAACCAATATTTTTTCAAACGAATTTGAGAAAAACAAAATTTATGATAACTTCAGATGGATATTAATACGTAAAAATGGCGAAAAATGGTCTCACGTTGCACACGAATACTGAATTGAGATATAAAATACACCTACAGAATTTCTGCCTGTAAAACGATTGAAAAAGAAAAAAGAGTTCACGCCTTTTACTTTCTGCAGACTTTCTGCCGCAACCTGTTCAGACGCCGAGAGTACTTTCCTGCAATTGTATCAGTTGCGCGTAGGGGACGGCCTCCGGACGTCCCACAAAAGCAAATATTCCCCAAAAGGAATATACCACACAATTATGCGTAGGGGACATCGTTAGCCTCACATGACGAGTTCGGCTTATTCTGCTGGCGCAGAATACCACTCCGGCGCTTCGCTTATGCCCACATCGTCCCG
>JAFQAF010000233.1 GCA_017400025.1 Oscillospiraceae bacterium | reverse complement strand
TTTGCCCGCAATGTTATGGGAATTACTGATGCCAACTCCGGTGAGTTTAACGAATTGTGTAAAAACAAGGTGATAGATTTTATGCCGGGACAAAGTGATCGGATAGACAAAGGCGGTACTCTGCGACTGGGTGCATATCCCTGTGAAGTAAAGCCCGGTACAACAATGGAAAGATGCTATAAAACAAATCTTATAACCGAGCGTCATCGCCACCGCTATGAAGTTAACAACGATTACCGTCAGGGACTTGTATCCGCGGGACTTACACTGTCAGGACTGTCTCCTGATGACAGGTTGGTTGAAACAGTGGAATTGTCTGACAAAGATTTCTTTGTGGGTGTACAGTATCATCCGGAATTTAAAAGCAGACCTAATAAACCTCATCCATTGTTCAATGGGTTTATAGCTGCTTCACTGGGAGGAAAACAATGAGTGTAAAAGAAGAATGTGGGGTGTTTGGCGTTTTTTCACCACATCCTGCAGATGTATCGGGTATCTGCTATTATGGATTGTATGCTTTGCAGCATCGCGGTCAGGAAAGCTGTGGCATCGTAGTAAATGATGATGGGCTTTTTATTTCACACAAAGATATAGGTTTAGTCAGTGAAGTTTTGACAAAAGATGTTTTTTCTTCCTTTCCCAAAGGCACAATGGCAGTTGGACACGTACGCTACGGCACAACCGGGGCGACAAACCGCGCCAACTGCCAGCCTGTGGAGGTAAGACACAAGAAAGGCTGTCTTGCTCTTGCCCATAACGGCAATATCAGCAATGCCGGTCGGTTGCGAGATAACCTTGAAATTAATGGTGCAATTTTTCATTCCACCAGTGACACCGAGATTATTGCACATATAATTACAAGACAAAGACTTGTATGTTCCTCAATAGAACAGGCTGTAAGCAATGCTATGAATATTATAGACGGTTCATACTCACTTGTAATTATGTCGCAGCAAAAACTTATATGTGCCCGTGACCCTTATGGATTTCGCCCTCTCTGCTACGGCAAGACAGACTCGGGAATATATGTCATAGCCAGCGAAAGCTGTGCTTTAACTGCTGTGGGGGCGCATTTTATCGCCGATGTACAGCCAGGTGAAATAATTGTTTTTTCAAAAGAAGGAATAGAACACAGAATTCAGCAATGCAATTCAAAGCCTAAATCAATATGCACCTTTGAGTACATATATTTTGCCAGACCTGACTCTGTCATAGACGGTATATCAGTACAAGCTTCAAGAGTGAAAGCCGGCAGAATATTGGCTGATAAGCATCCGGTAAACGCTGATATAGTTATAGGCACACCGGATTCCGGTCTTGATGCTGCACTTGGTTACAGCTTACAGTCGGGTATACCTTATGGTATAGGCCTTATAAAAAACAAATACATTGGCCGTACATTTATTGCTCCGGGACAGGATACCCGAATTGACCGGGTGAAAATAAAGCTGAATGCCATCAGTGAAACGGTAAAAGACAGGCGAGTAATTCTTGTTGATGACTCTATAGTCAGAGGCATAACAATCCGCAGAACTGTCGGAATATTACGAGATGCGGGAGCAAAGGAAGTTCATGTACGCATATCAGCACCGCCATATCTTTACCCCTGCTATTATGGCACAGATATAGATTCACAGGAAAATCTGATTGCTTGTCATCACACAACAGACAGAATAGCAGAATTAATAGGTGCGGATACTCTGGGATATTTGCCGCTGGAAAGTCTGGATGAAATAACCGGTGGCCATGGATGCTGTACAGCATGTTTTTCCGGGGCCTATCCTACACCGATACCGTTAGCAGGGAAAAATCAGTTTGAACAAAGGCTGTCAGAAGTACGTACGGAGGAATAGTATGAAATATAACAGAAAAATTATTCTGGAAACCGGGCAGGAGTATTACGGCTATGGGTTTGGTGCTATGACGGACAGAGTATGCGAACTGGTATTCAACACTTCTATGGTAGGCTACCAGGAAATATTGTCAGATCCTTCATATACATATCAGGCAGTAGTAATGACATATCCTCTGATAGGCAACTATGGAATGGCTGACGATGATTATGAAACACAACATCCGTCTCTGGGTTGCCTTATTGTGAAAGAATACAACGATATTCCTTCAAATTTCAGAAGCCGTGAAACATTGGCACAGGTTATGGTCAGAAATGGCATACCCGGAATATGGGGTGTGGACACCAGAAAATTAACAAGGTATATAAGAAACCATGGCAGCTGCAAGGTGCTTATTACTGATATATACACATCCTTAAAAAACGGGTTGGAAATATTGAATGATACTTCCATTCCTGCAGATGCTGTGTCGACAGTAAGCAGTAAAAAACCGTGGATTTCAGATGTACAGGATAAAAAATATCATGTTGTTGCTGTAGATTGCGGTATGAAGCTGAACATTGTACGTAACCTGAATAAAAGAGGATGCAAGGTTACTGTTGTTCCATGGAATACTTCAGCAGAGGAAATAAAAATGTATAACCCTGACGGTATATTTATTTCAAATGGCCCCGGTGACCCTACTGATGTTCCTCAGACCATAGAAACAATTAAAAATCTGTTGGGAAGGTATCCGATATTTGGCATATGCCTTGGACATCAGATTATCGCACTGGCTTATGGTGCACAAACATATAAAATGAAATTTGGTCACAGGGGTGGCAATCACCCGGTAAAAAATATTGCTGATGGCAGAATAGAAATTACCTCCCAGAATCACTCTTATGCTGTTGACACAAACAGCCTGAAAGACACACCTCTGAAAATAACACATATAAATTTGCTGGACGGTACAGTGGAAGGTATAGAATGTAAAGATGACAGAGTTTTCAGCGTCCAGTATCATCCTGAAAGCGCACCGGGACCTCAGGACAGCGGCTATCTGTTTGATAAATTTATCAGTCTGATGGAGGAAAACAAAAATGCCAAAAAGAACTGATATCAAAAAAATAATGGTAATAGGCTCAGGTCCTATTGTAATAGGACAGGCTGCAGAGTTTGACTATGCGGGCACACAGGCTTGTCTGGCCCTTAAGGAAGAGGGCTATGAAGTTATACTTTGTAACTCCAACCCAGCCACAATAATGACTGATACTTCTATAGCGGATAAAGTATATATGGAACCGCTTACATTGGAATATGTGGCAAGAATTGTGAGATATGAACGCCCGGATGCAATTCTTCCGGGTATTGGCGGTCAGACAGGGCTTAATCTTGCTATGCAGCTGGAAAAAGCCGGTGTATTGCAGGAATGTGGTGTAGAACTGCTGGGAACAAAGATAACAAGTATAGAAAAAGCTGAAGACAGAGAACTGTTTAAAGAACTTTGTCAACAATTAGGAGAACCTGTATTGCCGTCTGATATTGCAATATCAGTGGAAGAAGCTGTAAATACAGCCAAAAAAATCGGCTATCCGGTTATTTTGCGCCCTGCTTATACCTTGGGCGGTACAGGTGGCGGTTTTGCTGATAACGAGGAAGAACTTGTTCCTCTTATTATAAATGCCCTTGAACTTTCTCCGGTGCACCAGGTGCTTATCGAAAAAAGTATAAAAGGGTACAAGGAAATCGAATATGAGGTTATGCGTGACAGTAACGATACAGCTGTCACAATATGCAATATGGAAAATCTTGATCCTGTTGGCATCCACACAGGTGATTCTATTGTTGTCTGCCCGTCACAGACACTTTCCAACAAAGAATACCATATGCTGCGAGACAGTGCTCTGAAAATTATCCGTGCCTTGAAAATAGAAGGAGGCTGTAATGTGCAGTTTGCCCTTGACCCATATTCATTTCAATATTATCTGATAGAGGTTAATCCACGTGTTTCCCGTTCATCAGCGCTGGCTTCCAAGGCCAGTGGTTATCCGATAGCCAGAGTATCTGCCAAAATAGGTATAGGGATGACTTTGGACGAAATTTTTCTTGCCAATACTCCCGCGGCTTTTGAACCTGCTCTTGACTATGTGGTATGTAAAATGCCCCGTTTCCCATTTGATAAATTTGCCGAAGCTGACAATTCTCTGGATACGCAGATGAAAGCCACAGGCGAGGTTATGTCAATAGGGCGCACATTTGAGGAAAGCTTGCTTAAAGCAGTCCGTTCTCTGGAGACAGGACATAGTCATCTGTATAGTAAAAAATTTAGTGAATATACTGATGAAAATCTTATGTCATATATTACACAGGGTACAGATGACAGAATTTTTGCTGTGACAGAACTTCTGAGAAGGGATTATACTGTGGCCAAAATTGCAAAACTGTCCTCAATAGACCAATTTTTTATTACAAAACTGAAAAACATCACAGATATGGAAGTAATGCTTAAAAATTGGCCAGGAGATATAGCGATATTGTGGTCAGCAAAAAGAATGGGTTTTGCAGACAGTTCTATTGCAAAGCTGTGGAACATAAGTGAAAAAGGTGTTTTTCATCTCAGAAAACTGAACGGTATTTTGCCAGTGTACAAAATGATTGATACATGCGCATCAGAGTTTGACAGCTATGTACCATATTTTTACTCTACATATGAAGATGAAAATGAGTCTGTAGTAACAGACAGAGAAAAAATAATTGTTCTCGGTTCCGGGCCTATACGTATAGGCCAAGGGGTAGAATTCGATTATTCCACAGTACATGCTGTACAGACAATCCGTTCTGCAGGCTATGAGGCAATAATCATCAATAATAATCCTGAAACCGTGTCAACAGATTACACCTGTGCAGACAAACTGTATTTTGAACCTCTTTGTGTGGAAGATGTTATGAATATTGTGCAGCTTGAACAGCCTGTTGGGGTTATAGCAACTTTTGGCGGTCAAACCGCTATCAATCTTGCAGAGCCTTTACAGGAACAGGGAGTAACAATAATAGGCACAGACCGGCAGGCCATAGCACTGGCGGAAAATAGGGATTTGTTTGAAAAACTTCTGGAAAAACTTAACATACCACAGCCAAAAGGCAAAGCTGTCACAAATATATCGGACGGCATCGCTGCAGCTGAAAGAATAGGTTTCCCTGTTCTTGTGCGTCCAAGTTTTGTACTTGGCGGCAGAGCAATGCAGATAGTTGCTGACAAAGACAGCCTTGTACAGTACTTGAAAACTGCTGTGGAAATTGATGACGACAGGCCGGTTCTTATCGATAAATACATATACGGTAAAGAAATAGAAGTTGATGCTGTCTGCGACGGCAGGCAGGTATTTGTGCCGGGTATTATGGAATTGATTGAAAAAACCGGCGTCCATTCCGGTGACTCGATCAGCGTATATCCGTCATTCAGCATTTCACAGAAGGTCAAGGATACTATTATTGACTATACTGAAAAGTTGGGATTAGGTATAGGCATAAAGGGTCTGTTTAATATTCAGTTTATCGTAG
>JAFQAF010000232.1 GCA_017400025.1 Oscillospiraceae bacterium | reverse complement strand
GGGCGGCCGGAATGCAAAATATGTAAACGTATGGTTTGACGACACAATGAATGGCGGCGCCGGCGCATGGAGATTTGATGCAGAGCGCGCCGGCAAGTACACAATCACAGCAGCTGCAAAAGACGGCAGTGGCAAGAAAGCCACAATGACTGTGAACGTACAGCAGCACGTGTTTGACATCCGGGCACTGCCACCTGCAAACACACCTACTCTGGGCGAAAATCACTGGATAGTACAGAGCGGCAAGACAGTGACACCGAAAGTTGTTTACAACTGGGATGAAAAAATATTTGCACCTGCTGTAAAAGGCTACACAATTGAAGCCTACAACGAAGAGGCACAGGCCGCTATAGACAACGGCACACTGAAGCTGAATGCAAAGAAAACTGCAGTTACCGGCTTTGTAACCGGCACACAGCCACAGACATTTGCACTGAAGCTGGTTTCCGATTGCGGCTGTGAAGACAGACAGCCTGCAGAATTCACACTCTACCTGCAGGTAATGCCAAAAGGCTCTGTAGATATGACCAATCTGGGAATTGATTGTGCAGTGGGCTATGACAATGAAAATACAAACACAGTTTACCTGCGGAAAGGCCTCAAGGCACAGTTCAATATCTTTGCAAACGGCATCAAGGTAACCTCCGGCGTTACACAGGAATGGAGGGTTACAGACGAAAACGGCAACGACTGCACATCCTTTATCTCACAGAAAGGCCTGCTGAACCTGGCAAATGCAGAGGAAGGCAAGACCTACACAGTGGAATGCATTGTAACAGACGTTGTAAGCGGCAATTCCGGCACAGCAATAAAACAGGTGGAAGTAACCAGAAAGATTGCAAAAACTGAAATCGGTCTGGTGGACGAAAACGGCACAAACCTGGCAGAACGCACAGACATACTGCCAACAACAGATTATGTTGATGCATTTGTAACGGGTATAGACGGCGGCGTGGCTGTATTCAGCTTCAAATCCTCCAATGCAAAAATCATTGAGGTGGACACAGCAGCAAGAGGCAGAGAAATCCGCCTTGTTCCAAAGGGCACAGGCACAGCCACAATCACTGTGACAGCCCAGGACGGCAGCAACGTTTCAGCTACTTTCAAAGTAAAGGTAAACCCACAGGCCGTTCCGGTAAAAGCCATTGTTCCACAAACAAAGACAATCACTATCGGCAGAGGCCAGCCTGCAGCCTTTGACTTTGCACTTACAACAGCAAAAGGCGATGCACCGTCCCACTGTGAAGTGGAATGGACATCTTCCGATCCGGACCTTATGCGCTTTGGCCAGTATGGCGATGAAACACAGCTTACCGCAGGTGAAAAAGACACTGTTTATCTGAACCCACAGGGCAAGGCAGGCAAGGTGACAATCACCGGCACAGCCCTGGACGGCAGCAAAAAGACAGTGAAAGTGACTGTAAATCTGGTGGAAGAAAACACCACAGATGTTATCTGGGATATGGACCTTTCCACACCTGCCAACACACCAAACGACGGCGTGGACGGCCAGGCAGTGCTGACATGGGGCAAATCCATGCAGCTGAAAGCCACATATCACCCTGCAAAATCCAAGAATGTGACACTTGTCTGGACAGTGGAAGGCTATGACGAAGAAAACGATGAATTCTTTGAAAACCCAGCCGGTGTAACAGTTAAAAACGGCAAGGTTACAGTGGCAAAATCCACTGCCACATTCACTCCGTACCACGGCTACTTGCGCGTAACTGCACGCACAGCTGTGAAATACATCAATGAATTTGATGAATTCCTCCCGGTATATGCAGAACAGATGCTTTATATCAAAGCACCGGTGGCTTCCGTGAAGATTGAAAATGCACCTAAAACAATGTATATCGGTCAGTCCATCCATCTGGCAGCCTATCTGGAGCTGGCTCTGAATGCACCGATAGATGCTTACCCGGTTATGTGGTCTGTAAATGATACAAAACTGGCGGAAATTGATTACACCGGCAAACTGACAATCAGGGAAGATGCACCTGCAGGCAAATCTGTAAAGGTTACAGCAAAGGCTGCAGACGGCAGTGGCAAAAAAGCAACAGCCACAATCAAAATTGCAAAATATGTTCCGGCTGTAACACTGGTGTGTGCAGACCTGGAAAGAGAAACAGACATGACCTGCCACCCTGCCATGATGGAAATGGCAGATGACGGTAAGATTGAATATTCCACCATAGAATTCGGCTCACTGGGCATTTCCGTAAATGAAGGCCTGGCCGCAGCCGCAGAGGAAGCTGACATTGTTATCTGCAAGAATATGGCCAGAGACACTGCACAGTGGCTGGAAGAAAATGCAGGGGATTATCCGGACACAACCTTTATAATCACTGCAGACAATTCAGCCTATGTGGAAAATATTCCTAACGTACAGCTTATGGGCTGGAAATTCAACGAAGCTGCATTCCTTGCCGGCGCACTGGCAGCAGTAAAATCTGAAAGCGGCGTTATCGGCTTTGCAGGCGGCCCGGGTGAACCGGCAGTGAAAAATGCACTGGTAGGCTATATCGAAGGTGCAAAATTTGCAGACCCGGACATTAAAGTGATAGTTTCCGAAACTGCCAGCTGGACAGATGCAGATGCAGCCAAAACCCTTGCAAGGGCAGCAATTGAACAGGGCGCAGACGTTCTCTACGCCTTTGCCGATGCAGCAGGCCTGGGCTATATGGAAGCAGCAGCAGAAGCCGGCTGTCTGGTAATAGGCACAGAGTATGACCATTACGAAGCCTTTGCAGAAGATGACCCGGAATTTGCAGAGCATATTCTCACCTCTGTTCTCAGGGATGAACGCGCCGCAATGAGATGGCTTATTCGCTCCATGGCATCTTTCAACTATGAATGGGAACAGTACAAGCTGATTGGCGTGGCAGAAGGCTGCTAGGGCATAGCCAGAAGCGG
>JAFQAF010000231.1 GCA_017400025.1 Oscillospiraceae bacterium | reverse complement strand
TGTCTGCATTTACCATCACCTTCCGCGGTCTGAAGCCCTGGAGGGAAATTTCCCCGTCTTCAATCCTGTTTTCAAAGGCAAAGGCAATTGCGGCAATGGTATCCCATATATTGTAGCGCACAGTGTTCATCTGGAATTCGCCGCTTTCCAGCTTGGAAATATCCAGCATACTGTTTGTAAGTCTTGCCAGACGGCCCACTTCATCAGATATTACCTTCAGATATCTGCCCTGCATTTCCGGGGGAATAGTGCCGTCAATAATGCCGTCCACAAAGCCTTTTATGCTTGTCATCGGCGTGCGCAGTTCGTGGGCAATGTTGGCCACAAAACTGGAACGTGATTTTTCATTTTTTTCCACAAAGGCCGCCATCTGGTTAAAGGTGTATGCCAGATGTGCCACCTCGTCATCGCCCTCTGTCTCTGCACGGACGGAAAAATCCCCCTGGCCGAATTTGCGTGCGGCCTCGGAAATATTTCTCAGCGGAGTTGTCAGATGGCTGGTAACAATGATGGAAACCACACTGGAAATCAGCAGCATAATGCCGGCACTGACCATAAACATGGACAGCAGTGCCTGTGTAAAGGCGATAATGCCGGAAGAATCTGAAAAAGCAAACACATAGCCTATGATGTTGCCACTGGTGTCACGGGCTGCACGGCCCACAGTGTAGTAGCTGCCGGAGTAAATGTCTGTAAAGGTTTCGTCCAGCTGGAGGCTGTTTTCCTGTGCAGACAGTATTTTCATTGCATTTTCCGGTATAAACGAGCCTTCGTGGCTGCATTTGTTCTTTTCTGTGCAGACAATGCACTTGCCCTTTTCATCTGCCAGCAGTACAGTGGTATTGGTGGTGTTTGATATCAGGCGCAGGTTTTCGCGCAGCTTGCTGCGCCGCTCTGTGCTGGTTATGCCGTCCTTTTCCTGCATGGAGTCATCAAAAGCGGCCTGTGCATTTATAACACACAGGTTCATTGTGTTCAGACGGTCACTCTGCAGGTATCGGTTGGCAAAAAACATAAACAGCACACCCAATACGCTGATAGAGGTTACCAGCAGCAGGCTGGTAGCGGAAAAAAATCGGGTTACTATAGTTTTTCGCATATAATCCTTTTAAAGGAAAATCAGCCTTTCAGGCCTTTTTCCTGTCTTTCCATATTTTCCACAACTATGTCGTGAATATCGCCCAGAGTTGCTGCATATTCCAGCACCTGCCATGGTTCGTTTGTGTGGTAATGAATTTTGATAAGGTCGCTGTCGCCTACTGCCAGCAGGCTGTCACCTTTGAAATTTTCCACGATGTAGTCATAGATTTCGTCTTCGTCCAGGTCCACACCTTCAATAAGCAGCTGTGTGTCAAATTTGAATTCAAGCATTGTTGTTTTCTCCTTGGTTGAAAAATTTAAAATACAGGCAGGGTAGCAGCCCTGCCGCAAAGTCTTTCTGTGGCTGATTATTCCTTCAGCTCAAATTTATAGCCTACGCCCCATACTGTCTTCAGGTTCCACTGGTCGCTTACGCCTTCCAGTTTTTCGCGCAGGCGCTTGATATGCACGTCTATTGTGCGGCTGTCGCCATAGTATTCAAAGCCCCATACTTCATCCAGCAGGGCGTCACGGGTGAACACCTTGTTTGGGTTGGAGGCCAGATGGTACAGCAGCTCCAGTTCCTTCGGCGGTGTATCCACCACTTCGTCCTTTACCTTAAGTTCGTACTTTGTGATGTTTACCACCAGGTTGTCAAACACCAGTGCCCCGTCAGCGGAGGATGGTGCCCGGGCCTGCCTGCCTGTGCGGCGCAGTACGGCTTTTATCCTTGCCACAACCTCTTTTGTGTCAAATGGCTTTACCACATAGTCATCTGCACCCAGTTCCAGCCCCAGCACCTTGTCAAAGGTTTCTCCTTTGGCTGTCAGCATAATGATAGGTGTGTTGCCCTTTGCGCGTATGCGGCGGCAGGTTTCCCAGCCGTCCACCCTTGGCATCATAACGTCCAGCAGCACCAGGTCAAACTGTTTTTCTTCAAAAACTGCCAGTGCGCTTTCACCGTCATGGGCCATAGCTGTTTCATAGCCTTCCTTTTCCAGATAAAGACGCAGCAGCTCGCATATATTTTTATCGTCATCAACTATAAGAATTCTTTCTTTGTCCATAAAGCCCTCCAAAAAGAGTTATATATAATATAGTATACATTAAAAATATGAACAAATAAAGTTATCACAAAGAAATATGCACTTTAAAACCGCAAAAATAATAAAAAAAGCAGGGTATCCCCCTGCTTTATATGTTTTGTCAGTCTTCCAGACGGCTCAGCATAGCCTTGCCTGCCAGCGGGCATTTTGTGTAGCAGATGCCGCAGTCATCGCAGTCCATATAGCGTATGTAGTATTTGCCGTCATCTCCCTGGTGGATAGCGTCTTCCACGCAGTTGGCCTGGCATTCGCCACAGCCGATGCACCGGTCTGTGATTCTGTATGTCATCGGCAGTTTTTCAGCACCGCCAAAGGCAAAGCGCATACGGCGTATTTTTTCCTCTGCATACAGGTGGAACATTTCGCCTTCGCCTTTTTCCAGCTTGTAAACCACGATAATGTCCGGATTTTTGCGGTACATTTTCACAGTGCCAGGATTCAGTTTGAAAAATTCATCCCACACCCATTTGTCGTCTGTCACATCTTTTACCCAGGCGCGGATTTTCAGTGAATATTTGGTGTCTATGCTGGTGTTCAGCACAATTTCCGGTCTTTCACACAGCTGTTTGTAGAATGGCTTGCCCTTGCTTGTCATAAAGTAGAGGTTGCCGTCCGGCAGCACGTTGAAGTCGATTATGCGGTTTTCCGGCTGGCCGTTGTTTACAGTGGCTGTAGGCATAAAGCGTACCTTGTAAATCAGTTCTACCGCTTTTCTGTACACTTCTTCGTCTGTGTTTTCGTCTGTCAGTCCCCACAGGATATCGTCCACTTCCCATGTCAGGTTTCTTACATCCATAATTTTTCCCCCGATACATTTCTGTTTATACAATTATACATCTATGGGAAATATAGTTCAATTGTGTACATAAAACAATATTTATCCAAAGATTTTGACATATCCATACAATAATCGGCAAAACATCTTGATTTTACTGCCGGAATAGTATAAAGTATTATGGTATTTGTTTTTCTTACAATCAAGAGGTAGCTATGAAAATATTTAAAAATAAAAGTTTCTATAAGTTTTTGATTCCGTCACTGATTGGTATGCTGCTTTTTGTCACACCTGTAAATCACGGCGGCAATCTGACTATTCCGGTGGCCGTGATGGCAAACCTGCTGCTGGACTTTATGGGGGACGGCAGCACAGCAGTTATCTGCGGCCTTATCTCCATCAGCGCAATAATCACACTTATCCACCGTTTCAGGGGTATTGAATTTATTAAAAACAATCCGAAGCTGGACAACCTTTTCGGCGTAAAAGGCTTCTGGTTTGCGGTAAGAATGACCGGCTTTGTGTTTGCGGTTATGATGTTTTCCGGCATCGGCCCGGAAATTATCATCGGCGATGTGACCGGCGGGGTGGTGCTGTATGACCTTATGCCTATCCTTGTGTGTGTGTTCTTCCTGGCAGGCATACTGCTGGGCCTGCTGCTGGACTACGGCCTGCTGGACTTTTTCGGCGCACTGCTGATAAAGATTATGCGCCCGGTTTTCAACCTGCCCGGCAGAAGTGCGCTGGACTGTGTGGCCAGCTGGCTGGGGGATGGCTCCATCGGTGTACTGCTCACCAGCAAACAGTATGAGAACGGCTTTTACTCCAAAAGGGAAGCCACTGTAATCGCCACCACATTTTCCGCTGTAAGCATCACTTTCAGCCTTGTGGTTATCAGCGAGGTAGGCCTGGAACATATGTTCCTGCCGTTCTACGGTGTGGTTTCACTGGCAGGCATTGTGGCCGCCATCATCGTGCCAAAGCTGCCGCCGCTGTCAAAGGTGCCGGATACCTACTATACAGATGTTCCTCACAGAGAGGACATCCCGGAAAATATGTCTTCCTTCCGCTACGGCCTGTCCCTGGCACTGAAAAAAGGTGAAAACGCACCGGGTATAGGCAAATTCCTTAAAGAAGGCTTTGAAAACGTGATGGAAATGTGGTTCGGCACACTACCTGTAATCCTGGCTATGGGCACAATCGCCCTTATTATTGCGGAATACACACCGGTTTTCAGTATTCTGGGTATTCCTTTCATTCCACTTTACAAAGTGCTGGGCATTCCGGAAGCAGCTGCCGCCAGCCAGACTGTTATCGTAGGCTTTGCGGATATGTTCCTGCCAAGCGTTATTGCCGCAGGCTTTGAAAGCGAAATGACAAAATTTGTTGTGGCCGCCACCAGCGTTACACAGCTGATTTATATGTCAGAAATAGGCAGTATCATCATGGGCAGCAAAATTCCTGTTTCCCTTAAAAACCTGTTTATAATCTTTATTGAAAGAACAATTGTCACTCTGCCGGTTATCGCAGTGTTTGCACATTTTCTGTTTTAAAAACCGGGGTGGCCTGCTGGCTGCCCTTTTCTTTTGCAGATTAATGTGGTAATATTTAACCAATAATCAAAAAGAGGAAAAATTTATGAAGAAACCGTTTGTTACCCTGGACAAAATCCGTGAAATAGTAAAGGAAATACCTACACCTTTTCATATCTATGATGAAAAAGGCATCCGTGCCAATGCACAGAAAGTGGGCCGGGCCTTTGGCTGGAATGCAGGCTTCCGCGAATATTTTGCAGTAAAGGCAAACCCTAACCCGTACCTTATCAATATACTCAAAGAATACGGCTGCGGCTGTGACTGTTCCTCCATGACAGAGCTTATGCTGGCAAAGGAACTGGGCTTTAAAGGGGAAGAAATCATGTTCTCCTCCAACGCCACACCGGCAGAGGAATACCGCTACGCCGCAGAAATCGGCGCAATTATCAACCTGGACGATTTCACCCACGTGCAGTTTCTGGAAGAAAGCATAGGCTATATCCCGCAGACCATCAGCTGCCGCTTTAACCCGGGCGGCGTGTACGAAATGTCCAACGGTATAATGGACAACCCCGGTGACGCCAAATACGGTATGACAGAAGCACAGCTGACAGAGGCTTTCCGCATTATGAAGGCAAAGGGTGCAGAAAACTTCGGCATACACGCCTTTCTTGCCAGCAACACTGTAACCAATGAATATTACCCCAAACTGGCCGGGGACCTTTTCCGCCTGGCTGTCAGGGTACAGCAGGCCACCGGTGCACACATCACATTTATCAATCTTTCCGGCGGTGTGGGCATACCTTACAAACCGGACCAGACCGGCAACGATATTGCAGTGATAGGTGAGGGCGTGCGCAAAGCCTTTGAGGAAATTCTTGTGCCTGCAGGCATGGCAGATGTGGCCATCTACACAGAAATGGGCAGATTTATGATGGGGCCTTTCGGCGGCCTGGTTACAAAGGCTGTCCACGAAAAGCACATCTACAAGGAATATATCGGCTGTGACGCCTGCGCCGCAAACCTTATGCGCCCGGCTGTTTACGGCTCTTACCACCACATCACAGTCCTGGGCAAGGAAGACCTGCCCTGTGACCATAAGTATGATATCACCGGCTCTCTCTGTGAAAACAGCGATAAATTTGCCATTGACAGAATGCTGCCGCAGATAGACAAAGGGGACTACCTCTTTATCCACGATACCGGCGCCCACGGCTATTCAATGGGTTACCAGTACAACGGCAAACTGCGCAGTGCAGAGGTGCTGCTGAACACAGACGGCAGTTTTAAAATGATACGCCGTGCCGAAACACCAAAGGACTATTTTGCTACCTTTGATTTCAGCGATATCATAAAAAATCTGATATCATTGTAGAACGGAAACAAAAAAGCAGGGAAGGCTGTGCCTTTCCTGCTTTTGGTTTTTATGGTTTATTCTTCAGTGTTTTCTTCGTCTTCCTCATCTTCTATAAACACTTCGTTTTCAGCCAGAAACTCCATACCCGGGTTTTCCTCTGCGGCCTCTGCAAATACTGCCAGCAGCATATCGGCATAATCGCCCAGATTTTCTGTCATTTCTGCAATGTATGTCAGCACTATCTGCACCCGGTGCATATCTGTCAGGCAGTCATACAGTGCGTCCAGATTCCTGCCGTAGTATTCCGGCAGTTCCAGCTGCTGCTGCAGATATGTGTGTGCCCGGCTGCGGTCTGTCATCTGTCTGCCGTCCAGCAAAATCATTTTCATAATCATTCCTCCCCGTAAAGCAGTTCAAAGTTTTCGTAATGGTCGTGGGTGTAGTAAATCAGCCCGTCGTTGGAAAAAACTATCCTGCGGCTGCCGCGGCTGTGGTAGCCGTCTGTGTCAATGTCGCATTCATAATACTGCCTGCCCTTGGCTTTTGGCAGCAGGCCTTCACGGTTGCCGAATTTATCGCCGCCTATGGCACAGCCCGGTGCATATTTTTCCACGCTGCCGCCGTCCCAGCCCAGGTCACGGGCTTCATCCTTGGTTATAAAGTTTGCCGGCAGTTTTCCGTAGATGTGTATGTACAGTGCCACTTCCTCTTTGGAAAAATATCGCCCGTCTTCGTCTATGGGGACTTTTGTCCGCTGTGGTGCTTCAGTCCGTTTTGGTTCTGCTGTGGGTTCTGCCG
>JAFQAF010000230.1 GCA_017400025.1 Oscillospiraceae bacterium | reverse complement strand
TTTATCACAGGGTTTGAGCTGTCATAGGTCTGTATCACAGCCTTTGCACCCCGTCTTCTGCGGCCGGCACGGCCTATCACCTGTGTGATAAGGTTGAAAGCCTGTTCTGCCGAATTATAGCCCGGGTGATTTAGCATTGTGTCTATACCCAGAACGCATACAAGGTTCACATCGTCAAAATCCAGCCCTTTTGCCACCATCTGTGTGCCTATCAATATATCATACTCTTTTTTGCCGAAAGCTTCAAGCATTTCGTCGTGGGACTGCACCCGTCCGGTAGAGTCTGCATCCATGCGCAGTATTCTGGCAGAGGGAATTGCCGCCTGGATATATTCTTCTATATGCTGTGTGCCGTAGCCGCTGTAGGATATTTCACCGCCGCATACCGGGCAGGTCTCCACAACCGGGTAAACCTTTCCGCAGTAATGGCACATAAGCTTGTGCTGTTTTTTGTGCTTTACAAGGTTTACAGAGCAATCGTCACATTTTACCGGCTGCCTGCAGTCCCTGCAGATACCCACAGTCTGGTAACCGCGGCGGTTTATAAGGATAATGCTCTGTTTGCCGTCTGCTATATTTTCTGCAATATATCGCAGTACCACACGGGACACCGGGCCGGTATCCCCCGCCATCGCCTGCTGTGACATATCAATTATTTCCACCTGGGGAAGCGGCAGGCCGGCATATCTTTCCGGCATGGTGTGAAGATGATACCAGCCGTTTGTTGCCAGATAGTAGCTTTCTATACTTGGGGTGGCGCTGGCAAGCACCAGTTTTGCCCCGGTGTTTTTTGAAATAAACTGTGCCATTCTGATTGCAGAATAGCGTGGCGCAGATTCGCTTTTAAAGCTTTTTTCGTGTTCTTCGTCCACAATTATAAGCTGCAGGTTCTCAAGAGGTGTGAACACAGCACTGCGCGTACCCACCACGACCCTGGACTGCCCATTAAGGGCCCTGTTGTACTGCAGCAGTCTTTCTGTGTGGGAAAGCCGTGAGTGAATAACGCTGACTGTATCACCAAAATATTCCTTCACGAGGCGTATCATCTGGGGTGTGAGTGATATTTCCGGCACCAGCACCATGGCCGAACCGCCATTTGCAAGTGTATGCTGTATCAGCTTTATAAACACCATACTTTTGCCGGAAGAAGTGACACCGTGTATAAGATGTGTTTTGCTGTCTGTGCATGCCACAATATCGTCAAAAACTTTCTGCTGCTGGGGTGAAAGATTCACCACATCCCTGCATTTTTCTATATGGGCATAGGCAGAAGTGTCTTTTTCTGTCTGTGTGGAAACAACTGCACCGTATTTTTCCAGTGTGTCCAGCACACTTTTTTTCACGCCGGTGTTTGTTTCAATCTGTTTTACGCTGTACCAGCCGGTTTTCAGCAGGCTGTAGACAGCTTTCTGCTTTTCATTTTTCAGCTGTGAAACATCAAAGTTTTCCGCTGCGGTATACACTTTCTGCATATGGCGTACCAGCTGCTTTGAAAGGGTATTGCCGGTGACTTTGTACAGTGCACCGTAGGGGATAACTGTTTTCACCGCTTCGTACCAGGTGCAGAAGGTGGTTTCCTTCAGGTAGCGTATCATATCCAGAGCCTGGGGAGTGACTGTATGGTCTTCATTTTTTACATCCACAACAGCTTTCAGCTTTGATACATCCTGCCTGTCTTCCAGGGAAAGTACAATACCTATACGCAGGCTGTTTCCCCTGCCGAAAGGCACAAGGACTATAGACCCCACCCTGACATCTGCCGCCAGGTGCTGTGGCACAGTGTATGAAAAAAGCATATCAAAATCAAGGGTGGCTTTATCCACTGCCACACCGGCTGTCAACATAAAGCCACCTCCTGTAAAATTATCTTTCGTTTTCGTAAATGTTTATTATGGACTGTGCACACTGTTCCACAAAGTTGTTTTCCACTATGTAGTCATAGCTGCTCTTGAAGCCCAGTTCTTCACTGGCTTTGAAAAGACGCTGCTTGATAGTGCCGTCGTCCTCTGTGCCGCGGCTGCGCAGGCGGCGTTCCAGTTCTTCCATTGATGGCGGAGCAACAAAGATTGTAAGCGCATCAGGGTACACTTTTTTCACATTTGCAGCACCTTCAACCTCAATAACAAGGATTACAACCTTGCCGTCATTTACCTTCTGTTCAATCTGGCTTTTCAGTGTGCCATAGTAGTTGTCGCAGTAAAGGGTATGTTCCAGAAATTCACCGCCTGCAATTTTG
>JAFQAF010000229.1 GCA_017400025.1 Oscillospiraceae bacterium | reverse complement strand
TTTCATCTTTTTTTGAAAGTTTTTGTGGTGCCTGCCGCTTATCGGCGACAGTTTTTATAGTATACACCCGAAGTCGGATTTTGTCAACAGTTTTTTTGCTCCCGCAATAATTTTTTCTGCCGGCCGTTTTCCGCTCGGTTGTATTATATATAATATCACTCTTTTTCGGAATTTCTATGGTAATTTTTGATTATTTATTGGCGAATATTTTCCTATAGGCATAATTACTACATTTCTTAAATGCAAATTTACATAATATACAAAACTATTTTTGATATATTGAAAAAAACATAGACTTATAATATATTAATGTTAATTATCAATTCATATTCAAGAGGTATATTATGAGAAGCAGTGGTATTCTGTTGCACATATCCAGCCTGCCTTCACCATACGGTATAGGCAGTTTTGGTAAAAGTGCTTTTGATTTTGTTGATTTTCTTGAAAAAAGCGGCCAGGAATACTGGCAGGTGCTGCCTATGGGCCCTACCGGCTACGGAGACAGCCCTTATCAGTCTTTTTCCACCTTTGCCGGCAACCCATACTTTATAGACCTGGATACACTGGCTGATGAAGGCCTGCTGGACAAGGAAACTCTGGCTGACTTTGACTGGTACTGGACAAAAGACAGAGTGGACTACGGCAGAATGTACAACGCTAAATTTGCAGTGCTGAAAACAGCCTATGAGAATTTTGCAAAAAGTCCGGATGCTGAATTTGAAAAATTCTGCGAAGAAGAAAAACAGTGGCTGGATGACTATGCAATGTATATGGCCATCAATACTGAAACCAAGAAATCCTGGCATGACTGGGAGGAAGGCCTGTCCCGCCGTGAAGAAAGCGCCATGGCCGAATACCGCAGCCGGCACAAAGAGGATATTGATTTCTGGAAATTCATGCAATATGAATTCTTCAAACAGTGGAACAAGGTAAAAACCTATGCCAATGAAAACGGCATAAAAATTATAGGTGACCTGCCAATCTATGTTTCTGACAACGGAAGTGACGTATGGGCAAACCCCGGGCTGTTTGATATGGATGAAAACCTGGCACTGAGAAATGTGGCAGGTGTACCGCCGGACGCATTCAGTGAAGACGGCCAGCTGTGGGGCAACCCGGTGTACAACTGGGCCGAACACAAGAAAACCGGCTATGACTGGTGGGGCAGAAGAATGAAAGCCGCACTGAAGATGTATGACGTTGTAAGAATCGACCACTTCCGTGGATTTGAAAGTTATTTCTATGTTGATGCATCAGAAACAACTGCAAGAAACGGCAAATGGGTAAAAGGGCCGGATATAAACCTGTTTGAAACACTGGGCCTTATCGGAGGTGAAGAGTTCAACATTATTGCGGAAGACCTGGGTGTAATCACACCGGAAGTAAGAAAACTGTTGGACGGCTGTGGCTATCCGGGTATGAAAATACTGCAGTTTGCCTTTGGCATAAACCCGGACAATGAAGACGGAGAATATCTGCCGCACAACATCGGCGAAAACAGCATAGTTTACCCTGGCACCCATGACAACAACACCACAATGGGCTGGTGGAAAACCGAACCAAAGCACAACAGAAAACTGTGTCTGGAATACGGTGCCTGGGAAAGCGATGACGATATCTGCGACAAGCTTATTACAATGGCTTTCTCCACAAGGGCAAAACTGGCAGTAGTTGCAATGCAGGACTGGCTGGACCTGGACGAAACCGGCAGAATGAACACACCGTCCACAAACAGCGGCAACTGGTCCTGGAGACTGACAGAAAATGACCTGACTGACCGCCTGGCAGAAAGAATCCTGCGCAAGACAAGAGTTTACAACAGATTTGCCGGCAGGACAAAAGCTGAAAAAGCCGCAATTGCTGCAAGAGAGGCAGAAGAAAAGGCAAGAAAAGAAAAAGAAGCCGCTGAAGCTGCAAAAAAAGCTGCTGAAGCTGAAACAGAAGAAACAATCACTGCAGAATAAACGCGGAATAAACAATCTTTTCTTTCACCTGAATTATATGGAATATATAGTAAATTATTATATAAATAAATATAAAAAGCAAAAAGAAGGCACGGATTTATATCTGTGCCTTCTTTTTATACAATGTTTTTTGTGCCGCACTATACTGAGGCAGAATACAACTGTCCCTTATTTATTCATATCTCAATGCTTCCGCAGGGTTCATCTTTGCGGCTTTGTCCGCAGGATAATACCCAAAGAAAACACCAATAGCCATAGAAAAAGTGACAGCTGCCAGTATAACTGCAGGTGACACTGTGGCACTGTAACCCAGCAAACGGGAACCCACATTACCTATAATCAACCCTGTACCTGTGCCGATTATACCTCCAAGCATGCAGATTACTACAGCTTCTACTATAAACTGCAGACGTATAGAGCCGTTTGTAGCCCCCAGAGCTTTACGGGTGCCTATTTCACGGGTGCGTTCCGTAATTGAAACCAGCATAATATTCATCACACCTTTACCGCCTACCAGCAGAGATATGCCTGCTATAACAGATATGGCCAGTGATATTGTCCCCAGCATTTCAGTCACTGTCTGCACCATTTCCTCCATACTTGATGCGGTGACGGTATATGATTTGTTCCTTGAGTAAACCCGGTCAAAATGCTTTTCAGTAGCGTTGATAAATGCTTCTGTGTCTGTATCTGCTGCAGTTACAACAGTGACAGACTGATATCCATCCGCCATGCCGGAAATCTCCCTGGCAGTGGAGATAGGAATGTAAACAGCTGTGCTTTCTGCAGAGGATACAGAATCATTGTAAACACCAACTACATAAAAAGTATGCACTGTACTGCCGGTATTCATTGCCAGCTCCATTCCGATAACATCCTGCATGGGAAACAGTTCACCGCAGAGAACAGATGAAACCAGGCACACTTTCTTTTTCATTG
>JAFQAF010000228.1 GCA_017400025.1 Oscillospiraceae bacterium | reverse complement strand
TACCTCTATAACGGTTTTGTCTGTTACCACACCGGAAAGGTGGTCCGGCGTGAAAAGGCCGGCGGGGTCTGCAGACCAGCGCAGGTCCTCGTCAAAAGTGAGACGGAAATTGCCTGCAGGCTGCAGGTATGCATAGCGGCGGTAGGCCACCACCATAAGGGGGCGGTAGACCCTTGTGACAAGTTGGTGATAGATAAACAGCGCTTCTGCGCTGGCTTTGTCTGCAAGGAAGCCATAGTCCCCTGCCGCCACCTGCTGTGCCCCTGCCTGTGTAAGGGAGACGGAATATTTGGTGGCCACATCCCCGTTTTTGCTTTTTATCTCCAGCTTGTACACATCACTGCCGGCATAGGTGCGCAGGCGCATTTTCTGCCTGAACTGCACACCCAGCTCCTTGTCTGTGTAGTCATCGCTGTATGGGGTTTCAAAGTAGAGGGATTTTACTATGTAGCTGCCGTCTGCGCCTCCGTTTGGGTCCGGGGTAAGGGCCAGGGCAAACTGTGCCTTTATACGGCGGGCCTTGTCATAGTCTGTTTCAAACTTCAGCTCGTGGCGGTAGATTTTGTCCCCCAGGGCGGTTTCAGTAAAGGCCGGTGATTTCTTCAATATGATCATCCATCCATCTGCCCCTTTCCCTGAGAAATTCTCTGATATATTCCCTTTCTTCAAGGGAGTTATTTGCTTTGTTGGCCTGGGAATTGCCGAAAGGTATTCCCTGGAAAAGCTGCGGCCATGCGGCATCGTTGCGCTGCCAGGCCCCTGCCAGCTGTGCCTCTGCACCGTCCAGCAGCAGGTCTATGTTTTCTTCGCTGAGAAGGCCGCCCTCACTGCGCAGGTCTCGCCACACAGAGATAACCTGCTGTGCAAATTCTTCGTGCTGCAGGAACGGCTGTGCATAGCGGCGTTTGAAAAGATACCAGCCGCGGGCATTGTTGTAGTCCCTGTTGTAGTCCACGTTGCCTGTGCCGATGTCAAAGTCCCACTGGACTACCTTCAGCTGGCCGCCTTTGGCGCGGTAATAGAAAGTGGAGGAAGACATTCCCTCATAGTTTTTCAGAAATTCGTCCAGCAGGAGAACCTTTGCAAACTGTTCTGTGTCATAATATTTTGCCATTTCTTCGTAGGTGCCGTTGTACAGTGCATTTTCATAGGTTTCTATCTCTGTGAAAATTGCCTGCACCTGCTCTTCTGTGGCTGTTTCCGCCTTGGGTGAAACCAGGCTGTAGGAATTGCCCAGGCTGTTTTCCTCCAGGCGGATGGCGGTGTCAAAGCCTTCTTCATAGGCGTCACGCTTGAAGATATATCCGCCGCCTTCCTCAAACTGTCTGTCCGGATTTGGGGAAGTGGTGAATTTGCCTATATTGATGGCGTTTTTGCCACGTTTTATCTTTTCTGTTATCAGGTAAACGCCCTGATAGTTGGTCATATCTGTTTCTTCTGTGCCCCGGGCCGCCACAAAAACCTCTGCCAGACGGCATTCCGGCGCCCAGTCCAGCAGCTGCCGCTGCAGGGTGTAGGCAATGTAGTTTCTTATAAGGGAACGGTCTATATACGGGGCGTGGAAAATAAAGTCGCTTTCAGCATCCAGCCTGAGGAAAGGCCGGTTTTCGCTTTCTCCGGTGCGGTAGTTGCGGATTTCAAGACTGAAAGGCTTTTTGTCCTGCATATAGGAAGAGGTGCGTCCGCGCAATTTCATAGAGGTGGAATAGTATACCGATGTGGGAATATCCGTCAGATTGTTTACATCCCTGTCAAAGACATAGACATCCACGGCGCTCTCTTCACGGAGAGGCATCACCGGGCCGTCCGGCGTCCACTGCCACAGAGGCATCAGCTTGTCTATTTCGTAGGAATAAAGATATATCACCGGCAGGGT
>JAFQAF010000227.1 GCA_017400025.1 Oscillospiraceae bacterium | reverse complement strand
GTTCTGGCCTGTTACAGCCTCCAGCACCAGCAGCGTTTCCACACTGGCTTCGCTGTCTGCCTTTGTTACTACACGGCGGATTTTTGAAAGTTCTGCCATAAGGTTTTTCTTGTTGTGCAGGCGGCCGGCTGTGTCGCAGATAACTATGTCATAGCCTTCTTTTTTTGCCTTTGATACAGCGTCAAACACTACAGATGCAGGGTCTGCACCTTCTTCGTGCATTACGATGTCCACACCTGCCCTGCCTGCCCATTCGTTCAGCTGGCTTGCGGCAGCTGCACGGAAAGTATCGGCTGCAGCCAGCAGCACTTTGTTGCCCTGCTGTCTGTACAGGTTTGCCAGTTTGCCTATGGATGTGGTTTTGCCCACGCCGTTTACGCCTATTACAAGTATTACTGCAGGCTTTGTGGACAGGTCCATTTCCCTGTCAGCACTCAGCAGTTCTGTGATTATATCCTTCATAACCACCACTGCTTCCTCGCCTGTTCTGATTTTGTCTTTTTTCACCCTTCTTTCCAGTTCGTCCACCAGATACTGGCTTGTTTCATAGCCAACGTCTGCCAGAATCAGCTGGTCCAGAAGGTCTTCGTACATATCGTCATCTATCTCTGAGTTGGAAAGCGCCTTTGTGATAGAGTCAAAAATGCCGCCTTTTGTCTTTTTAAGGCCAAAGCCCAGTTTGTTTAAAATACCCATTTCGTTCTCCTTTAGTTAAGAATTGATGGTGATAAGTTGGCCACATCCAGCTTCAGCAGTTTGGAAATGCCGTCCTCCTGCATGGTTACGCCATAGAGTACGTCTGCAGCCTCCATAGTGCCGCGGCGGTGTGTGATTACAATAAATTGTGTTTTGTCACATATTCTGTGGAGATAATTTGCATATCTTGATACGTTTACATCGTCCAGTGCTGCCTCGATTTCGTCCAGCACACAGAAAGGTGACGGGTTGTGGGCCAGTATTGCAAAGTAGATTGCAATGGCCACCAGTGCCTGTTCACCGCCGGAAAGTGCAGTAAGGCTTTTGATAACCTTGCCCGGCGGGCTTACTACAATTTCAATGCCGCTTGCCAGCACATCTTCTTTATCTGTAAGTTCCAGCCTTGCACTGCCGCCGCCGAAAAGCTCTGCAAATATTTTGCCGAAGTTGTCGTTGATTACAGCAAAGCTGTCTGCAAACATTGTTTTCATTTCGCCGTTAAGGGAAGTTATCAGCTTCACCAGCTGGTTTTTGCTCTGCTGCAGGTCTTCCAGCTGTGTTTTCATATAGTTGTAGCGCCGGCTCACTTCCTTGTATTCTTCTATGGCCTTCACATTTACACTGCCCAGGCGTCTGATAGCGTTTTTCACGCCGTTCAGTTCCTTTTTCATGGCAGCTTCGTCTGTGATTTCCACACAGAAACTGCGTGCTGTCTGCACTGTCAGTTCGTATTCCTCCCACAGTTTTGCGATAATATCATCATAAGATGTTTCCATTGTGGAAATTCTTTCTTCCACCTTTGCAATCTGTGCAGAAAGATTTGATTTTTCCCGGGCCAGTTCTTTGTTGTCCCCTGTGATTTTTGTTCTTTCAGCTTCAATATCAAGACGCTGTTTCACAAAACCGGCATTTTCTTCCTCTTTTGCAGTGATTGCCAGTCTCAGTGAGCTTATCTTCCGTGAAACTGTCTTTATTTCTTCTTCTCTCCGGGCCTTTTCAGCTGTGATTCTGTCTATGTTTTCCAGAGTTCTTTCTTTTCTCTGCTGTCTGTCAGCCAGGGTCTGCCGCAGCAGGCGCAGGTTGTTTTCCTCTATGGAAACAGCGCCTCGCAGTTCCACCACATCCATTCTTATCTGCTGGATTTCTTCTGTGATTGTCTGCTGCTGTGCCAGGCTTTCTTCGTCCTGTGCCCCCAGGCTGTTCAGCTGTGTCTGCAGTGAAAGGGCCTGTCTTTCATCTTCTGCAATGGTCTGTACCAGCTGCAGCTTGCGCTTTGCATTGTTTGCAAGGGTCTGCTTCATGTTTTCTACTTCGCCCTTCAGGGTTTCGGCCTGCTGCAGATACCGGCTGTGTACCTGCTCAAGACGTGCATACTCAATTTCAGCATTGTATTTTTCGCCGGAAAGATTTTCTATCTCTCCGTCACAGCCCCGGATAGTGCTGTTTACATTGTCCAGGGCATCCTGGGCTGCCCGTCTGTTTTTCTCCAGCTGCCGGTAATCTGTCTTCAGTTTTTCCAGCTTCTGTCTGTTGTTTGCCAGTTCAGTCTTTCTGGTAAACACTCCGGTGCCCTTTGCGGCAGAACCGCCGGTGAAGGAACCGCCTGCATTTACCAGCTGGCCGTCCATTGTAACGATTCTGTAGCGGTAGTTCAGTTTTCTGGCCAGGGATGAGGCGGAGTTGATGTTGTCCACCACAATTGTCCTGCCCATAAGGTTGGAAATAATATTTTTATATCTTTCATCAGCTTTTATAATGCTGTCACCGGTTCTGGCCCACTCCGGCAGTTTCTCATTGAAGGAAGCCGGTTTTACAGTGTCCAGCGGCAGGAAGGTTGCCCTGCCGTTTCTGGTGGATTTCAGATATTCAATACCCTGCTTGGCGGCGGCTTCGTTTTCCACCACAATGTTCTGCAGTGCATAGCCCATGGCCACTTCCACCGCAGTTTCATAGCCTTTTTCCACAGATATAACCTGTGCCACAGTGCCGATTATACCGCCCAGCCTGCCGGCCTTGCCCTGGTTTATAACAGCTTTTACAGACCGGCCAAAGCCTTCCATACTGTTTTCCATTTCTGTAAGGAAATTTATTCTGTCGGCAGTCTGTCTCTGGCTGATGATATTTTCTTCAGCCAGTTTTGCGGCCTGCTCCAGCTTTGCGGCAGCGGAATTTCTCTTCATCACAAGACCGTTTCTGATGTTTGTGTTCCTTGTGATATTTTCCGCAGTCAGCTCTATGTATTCCTTTACATCTGCCGCCTGTCTGCCGGAAGTTTCTGCATACTCCTGTATCCTTTCCAGGTTTTCCTGGGACAGTGCCAGGTTTTCATTTATAGCCTCGTTCCGGCTGTCCATAGAACCCAGCTCTATTTTTTCTTCCTGCAGTTTAAGGTTTATTCTGCCCATTTCAGCAGAAATTCTGCCTTTTTCATCCCCTGCCCGGGCGGCTTTTTCAGCCAGCCGGTCCAGCTGCATCTGCAGGGAGCTCTGTTTAATCAGTTTTTCATCAATTCCGGCATTTATTGCCTTTATGTTTTCTTCCAGACGCAGTTTCTCACTGTCATCTGCTACTCCGTCACTGTCAAAGGCCGCCAATTCGTTTTTCAGGCTTTCAATCTGGCTGTCTGCAAAGCCCTGTGTGCTTTCCAGTCCGGCACGGTGGCTTGCCAGCTCTGTAATCCGTCCTTCAGCGGCGCGGATTTCCCTTGTGTTTTCATCTGCCTTTGCCAGCAGGCTGTTGGAATAAAGGTATCTGTCCTCCAGATATTTTTCACTGCCCTCCAGCTTTGTGCTGATGGTGTTGAAGTCATCTGTGAAAATTTCCAGCCTGCGCTGCTGTGCGCGGATAAGTTCCTTTGATTTGTCCACAGTATCCAGCCAGAATGTGATTTCCAGTTCTCTTTTCCTGTCGGAAAGCATCAGGAATTCCCTTGCTTTTATGCTTTCCTTTTCCAGAGGGCCCACACGTTCTTCCAGTCCCATAAGTATGTCTGAAAGGCGTGTTATGTTGCCCTCTGCATTCTGCAGTTTTTTCTCAGCCTCATTCTTTTTGTAACGGAATTTTGCTATACCG
>JAFQAF010000226.1 GCA_017400025.1 Oscillospiraceae bacterium | reverse complement strand
CACGCACAAGATATTTTTTTACTTCTTCACCGTGGTATTTTGCTTCTGCTTTCAGCCAGGATGGGAATATAACTGTAAAGCCCTGTCTGTATGCAAGACCCATCAGCTTTCTCATAATGCCGGAGTGGTCATACATTTCATAACTCCAGCCGATGTCTTTGCCTTTTGCCGGGATGCCGTTTGTTCCGAAAGTGGAAGCGTACATCTGGTTTGCTCTTGCTTCATAGTTTTCAGGCTCTTTTATGGCAGTTTCTGCACTTTCCCTGATAACATCAAGGATTGCTTCGGTAATCCTTTCGGTAAGTGCAAATTCACCGCCAAGGTGGTTAAGGCTGACCTGAATAAATGTAACCATTGCGCCATAGGCTGTTGCCAGTGGGTCAAGAGTATAGGAAAATTCCGGATTGAGAATTGAAAAATCCGGAGCAAAGGCATACAGAGAGCCGTGTTTGCCTGTCTTTTCATCATCTACTTCTGCACCAAAGCCGGCTTCACTGCCACCGGAAGGAAATGTAGGAACAGCACCTACCAGCAATCTTGGCTGGTCTGCAGTATATGGGTCAGATGTCAGCTTTTCCCACAGATTGTCGTGCTTTGTGCCTACAGCAATGATTTTTGCCATATCCATACAGGTGCTGCCACCGATGCCGATAACACAGCCCACATTTTCTTTTCTGGCCAAGTCCACACCTTTCAAAACATTGCTGTACCAAGGGTTTGTATTGCCGCCAAAGTCCACATATTCAATGCCGGCATTGTTCAGAACAGCGGTAATCCGGTCATATGCGCCGTTGCGTTTGATAGAACCGCCGCCATATACAAGCATAACTTTATTGGTATGTGGCTTGATTTCTGCCGGCATATTTTCCATTGCATTTTTGCCGAAATAAACATTCATCGGCACCTTGAAGTGAAAGTCTTTCATTTTCAATCTCCTTTTTATAACGTTTTTAATTATGTGTAAATTATAATATGCGGTGGTTACTACCGGTCAATAAGTTTACTTGTAAAATATTTCCTATGAAAATTGTGGATTATACCAATTGACCGGTTGTTACCACCGCATGCTAACATAACACTATAAACATACTTTCAAAGGAGAACAGAAATGAGAAAGAACTTTGGTGTAAAAGGCTGGCTTTATCCACAGCCTGTAATGATTATCGCTGCCTATGACGAAAACGGAGTACCTTGTGCAATGAATGCCGCATGGGGCGGTATGTGTGATTACAATGCAATTATCATGGATATTGCACAGAGCCATAAAACCGTTAAAAATCTGATGGCAAAAGGTGAATTTACTGTAAGCATTGCAGATGCACCACATGTGCTTCAGGCTGACTATGTTGGCGTGGTATCCGGTAATGATGTGCCTGACAAACTGGCAAAAGCAAGCCTGACAGTTTCAAAAGCTGAATTTGTGGATGCTCCTGTGATTGAAGAATTTCCGATTACCCTTGAATGCAAATTCAGAAAAGTTACAGACGAAGGTATTGTAGGCGAAATTGTAAATGTTTCTGTTGCCCAAAGAGTACTGGATGAAAACGGCAATATTGATGTGGCCAAACTGCAGGTTATTACCTACGACCCTGCAAACCACGGCTATTATGTGCTGGGCGAAAAAGTAGGCAACGCATTTTCTGATGGCAAACAGCTTATCAAATAAGCGTTCATAATTTTCTCTGTACAGGTAGCCCTCTTCTTCAGAGGGCTACACTGCTATCAAGGCGGTATAAAATGAAAAAAGTACTTACAGCTTATTATAGAACTAAAAAAACTTACGAAAACATTATGCACGACCCACAGTTTGTGGCACAACTGGTGCAGGAAAAGGCAGGAGGAGACCTGATAAACATATCAGAGGAAACACCGGATTTAAATCGGTATAATATTGCATTTATAGGCTGGGAAAATATGTACGGTCACTTGCCACAGGAAATTGCGGGACTGTTGGCACAGGCTGGCTATAAAGGGGAGATAGTGCTTTTTCTCACTGTTAAAGGTGACGGTCTAAAAGATATTGTAAACGAGATAAAGGCATTGCAGCCGGAGGCGGTGATGAACAGAACAACGATGATTGCCCCCGATGCCGTTGTGCGTTTTCCGGGTCTTGAAGTTGGCACATGGGTACGGAGCATGCATATTAATGTGCCTTATTATCAGCCTGAAAGGCCTGCTGATACACTGGCAGCAGTACCGGCAGATAAAAACAATCAGCAGGTGCTGTATATCTGGGAACAGGATAATATGCCTGCTTTTACAGAGTACACCAATAATGATAAATATTATTATGATGCCCCCGGTTTCCGCCCATATACAGTTACATATCCTGTTCCGGAAGGTGTGCCTGTAAAAGGCGCCATGGTTATATGCCCGGGTGGTGCGTTTATGTTCAGAAGTGAAATAAACGAAGGCGAACCGGTGGCCATAGAACTTGCTAAACTGGGTTATCACAGCTTTGTCGTAAACTACAGAGTTGAACCGTATAAACAGGAAGAAGGTGCAACTGATGTGGCAAGGGTTATCCGTTATATCAGGAAATATGCCCATGTGTATGGCATTGATCCTGACAATATTGGTGTAATGGGCTTTTCTGCAGGTGGTATACAGGCAGGTGAAATGCTGCTGAATTTTGCAGGTGGTGTAACCGGCACAAAAATTGATAAGAATTATATCCCGGATGAACTGGACAGCTACAGCGCCAACTGCAAAGCGGCAGGCATGATTTATTCCTTCTATGGATGGCTGTCTGTTGCCAGCCGTGACGTGGAAAAACTGGCATCTGCAAATCTGCCGGATACATATTACTGCTACGGCACTGAAGACCCCTTTGTTGATGAATTCAAACGGAATATTGAAACAGCCAACAAGGCCGGCGTAAATACTGAATGTCTTGTGCTTGATGGCAGACCACACGGTTATGGCTACACAGAAGGCTGGATACCCCATTACGATAAATGGCTTACCAAGGTATTTGATAAGTAAATTTGAAAGAGAGGCATAATTGCCTCTCTTTTTGTATCCGCTGCCGGATTATATAATTGCTATGTTTTGGGCACATAATGAGCCGTGTATTGCTGTACAATCACACTGCCCACGACCTACGAGAAATCGGTGGTCTTTTTTTATGTTTACATAGCTGTTGTCTTGAGCCTGCTCTGTATACCTGGAACAGTTATAGCGTGTTTAAGCGCTGACTATTCCATTTTTGTTTATATACAGCATTTTTTGTATATCAGGTTATGAAACAGGGTTGAGCTTCTGAAAAAATAATATCTGTTGCCGGGTTGTCATATACACGGTGAATTTTATATGGATTTTATGGTATAATCGGATTACAGGAAAAGGGAGGAGAACGGCTGTGATAAAAAGACTGTATCCCGGTGGGAAGAAAAAGGCTTTCAACATAACTTATGATGACGGTGTGCTGCAGGATATCCCCTTTGTGGAATTGCTGGATAAATATGGTATAAAAGGCACTTTCAATCTGAATTCTGAATTTATGGAAAATGAGTTTGAGTGGCAGCACGAAAAAGGCTTTACGGTGAAAAGGCTGTCTTCTGCAGTGGCGGCGGGTCTGTACACAGGCCACGAGGTTGCCAGCCATACCCTTACCCACCCATATATGCACAATATGGCAAGGGAAGAGGTGCTGTGGCAGCTGGGCAAGGACAAGGAAAATCTGGAAAAGCTGTTTGGCAGAAAAATACGGGGCTTCGGTGTACCCTTTGATTATTACAGCGATATGATTGCAGACTGTGCAAGGCAGTGCGGTTTTGAATACGCCAGAAATTCGCTGCAGACGCTGGACTATACCCCCTGCATGGATTACTACAACTGGTCTGCAGGCATATTCCATCTGAACCCGGAACTGAAAGAGTATGTTGATGGCTTTTT
>JAFQAF010000225.1 GCA_017400025.1 Oscillospiraceae bacterium | reverse complement strand
TGCTCTGATAGGTGCAAACTATGTCTGCGGTCAGAAAGAGCGCGGTTACAGGACACTTACCGGCTATATCGGCAACAGGGATTATTCCGGCTTCCATCATTTTATAAAAACCGGCAACTGGTACAACAACGATTTTGCATACAACAGAATTCCAAACGAGCTGGACCCTGCAGACTATGATACATACGAAAAAAGCCCTATGCGCTTTTATTCTGTAATCGCAAATCTGGAAACTGGCAAGGCAGAATATTTCCATATAACAGATATGAGAAAACAGATGGACTGGCTGCGTGCATCAGCTTCCCTGCCGCTGCTGTCCACCCCGGTGCTGCTGAACGGAAAGAAATATCTGGACGGCGGGATTTCAGACAGTATTCCTCTGGAAGAAAGTATGAAAAACGGCAATGAAAAAAATGTGGTTGTGCTTACACAGCACCGCGGTTTTGTCAAGAAGCCAAGTTCCAACCGCTATCCGGCCAGAGTTGTATACCGCAAATATCCCAATTTTGTCCGTGCTATGGAAAACCGCCACAATATGTACAACGATGAAACCCGGCTGTGCTATGAAATGGAAAAAGCCGGCAAGGCATACATCATCCAGCCGGAAAAACCGGTGGAAATTGCCAGACTGGAAAAGGATAAAGACAAACTGCGCCGGCTGTATGAAACCGGCTACAATGAAGGCAGAAGACATTACGAAAAGGTTATTGAATTTCTTGAAAAATAATCCTGTCGCTGTAACAAAGGCATCTCCCCGCGGAGGTGCTTTTTTATTGCCAATAACACAGGCAATATGATAGAATTAAATTTATGAGAATAAATACTGAAAGGTTTTGAATATATGCTTAATGTACAGAATGTAACCCACGGCTATGGCGAAAGGCAGATACTGGACAATGCTTCCTTCCGAATGAAAAAAGGAGAGCATATCGGCCTTGTAGGCGCCAACGGCGAAGGCAAAACCACATTTCTGAATATAATCACAGGAGTTATCCCGGCTGACGAAGGCACTGTAACCTGGGCAAAAAGAGCCACAGTGGGCTATCTGGACCAGCACGCCGTGCTGAAGGAAGGTATGACAATACGTGATGTACTGCGTACTGCCTTTGAAAAAATGTACACAATGGAAGCAGATATGCTGGATATGTACAACCGCATGGCTGACTGCACAGATGAGGAAATGGCACAGCTGATGGAAGATGTGGGCGAAATACAGGATATTCTGGACCACAGCGGCTTTTATACCATAGACAGCAGGATAGAAGAATTTGCAAACGGTCTGGGACTGGGCGAAATAGGGCTGGACAGGGATGTCAGCCAGCTTTCCGGCGGCCAGAGAACAAAGGTACTGCTGACAAAGCTTCTGCTGGAAAACCCTACCATACTCATTCTTGACGAGCCTACCAACTATCTGGATGAAAACCACATACGCTGGCTGACAACCTTCCTGCAGAATTATGAAAATGCATTTATGCTGGTAAGCCATGATGTGCCTTTCCTCAACGCCGTCACAAACGTTATATACCATGTGGAAAATGCGGTGCTGACAAGATACAAGGGCAATTATGATGATTTCATCAGTATGTATGAGCTGAAAAAACGCCAGCTGGAGCAGGCCTATGAAAAACAGCAGAAGGAAATAGAAAAGCTGGAGGATTTTGTGGCCAGGAACAAGGCCCGTGCCGCCACCAGCACCCTGGCAAGAAGCCGCCAGAGAAAGCTGGATAAAATGGAACTCATTGAACTGGCAAAGGAAAAACCGAAGCCGGT
>JAFQAF010000224.1 GCA_017400025.1 Oscillospiraceae bacterium | reverse complement strand
CGGTCGCAGAAGAAAATAATAAACAGAGAAAGGGCACAGATATGAAAAATAAATCTCTGAATTTGAAAACAAAACAATTATTTAAAAAGGCAGTCAGCCTTATTACAGCTGCTGTTATGGTTATCACAATTTTACCTTTGCGGCCGATGACAGCTCATGCAGAGGGAACTCCGGAAGTTTTATGGGGCACATCTGCCGATTCACTTACAAACAGTGGCACATGGGAGCAGCTTTATAATATTTTAAACACAGAAAAAGAAAATACATCCATAAACTACGTAAAAGCAAACAAATCAGATGTGGTTGTGTTGTATGAGCTGCCTGTGTATAAAGAGCTTACTGTAGATATTGCTGGACACAACTTACATCTTACTTCTGGTGGGTTTATAAGTGCCAAAGTACCGGATGTGACAGTTACTGTTCTTGACACTGCAGAAAATGACGGTACGCTGATAGGTAATTGCACAAGGATAATTTCTATAGAAGGAACGCTTAATCTTGAGGGCGGTAAATTTGAAAACAACTTTGCAGACGGTGCAATCATTACTTCCGGCGGGGCCAGCACTTGTGTGGATATTTCACGCCACCCGGACCCTGAAGGAATAACAATTAACTATTTGATGGCGGAATTAAGCGAAGAAAACTTTAAAAATCAGTTTAACCTGCCGGAAGGCTACGCCTGGTTTGACAGCGAAAACAATGCTGTAACAGCTATGAAGCCTTATAACATATACACTGTAGGCAAGTCAAGTGAAGGCATCACCTATAATGTGACAGTCAATTACACTATAGGCGGCGGTGATGTAACTGCCCAGCCTTCAGCCGCGACAGAGGGCACTGCAGTAACCATTTCTGTCAGCCCATACTATAACCGTGAACTTGTATCCCTTAAAGTAAAACAGGGGGATACAGAGATACCTGTTACAGACAATCAGTTTATCATGCCTGCAGGGGACGTGGTAATTTATCCCGAATTCAGAATAATCAACCCTACCATAGAAGTTACAGCTGCAGACGGCACAGTTACATTGACTGATACCTTCTGGCAGGCCATGGCAGCAGTTGAAAACAGCACCAGCCTTGCTACAACTGTAAAACTGCTGGACAATATTACAATCCCTGAACACGACCACGATGTATCAAAAGGTGTATTCACCTTCAATCTGAACGGCAAAACAATCAACGGCGGCGGAGCTGAAGCTGCATTGAATTTTGGTACAGATACACAGGTTGTTATCACAGGCAACGGCACTGTGGAAAATGCGGTTGATGCCATTAAAACTGCATCAGATTCCCTTACTATAGAAAATGGTAATTTTACAGGTACAAAAAATGCCATTAATATATGCGGAGGCAACACAACCATCAATAGCGGCACCTTTACTGTGGACTACAACTCCGGCAGTGAGACAGCAGTAAATCTGACAGGCGGCAAAGCAGTAATCAATGGCGGCAGTTTTACAAGTGTTTCCGTTGCACTTAATATCGAATACTCAGAAGCAGAAGTAAATGGCGGTACTTTTACTGCTCCGAACGCTATATCAATTTATATCGACGGGAAATTAAGCATTTCCGGCAATGCTTCTATTGATGGTGAATACTTTGATATTAACAACAGCTCATTTGGTACACCGGTGATCATAACCAGTGAAATTGATGCCAATGCACCGATATCTCTGATTACTGGTTATGCCGGAGCTCCGCTTGCAAAAGGTGCTGACGGTATCACACTTAATCCGGATTGGTTTGCTTCTGCAGACCCCGGCAAAATTATTTACTATAACCAGACAGACAATACTATATATCTTAAAGAATGTACCCACAGCTGGTCAGAGGATAACACCTGCGCAATCTGTGGCATAACAGGATATGGAGTATATATAAAAGGTATACATATAAACGAACTGAACGCTGAAGATGTACTGGGTGACGGCACAGTCAGCTATAACGCCCAGACTGCAACCCTGACACTTTCAGGGGCAGATATCAGCAATTCTGACAACTCACATTCGTTGGAAATAGATAAGGGCGATATTACACTTGTCCTTATCGGAGAGAACAGCCTGGGAGCAGGTGATGAAAATCATTTTGCCGTATGGATTGAAAACGGCGCATCCCTGACTGTATCAGAAAATTCTACAGGCTTGTTGACTGCACCGACAGGTTTAAAAGCTACGGAAAATTACGGTTATCTTTCACAGGAAAAAATATATGTTAACCGAAGCATTACCGGTGGTGGTGATTTTACTGTTAAGGGTGGCACAGTAAGCGGCTGCATTTTTATGGGCGGTGATATTGCAATTACAGGCGGTACTGTAAATGCAGATTATCTTGCAACTGAAAATGTGACTATTTCAGGCGGCAGCGTAACTGCAGTTGGAAAGGCCAATATAGAGTATTATGACATAAATGCACCTTACGGCACATATGGAATTTATGCTGATAATAATATTCTTATCAGCGGCGGTACTGTAACAGCCAGCGGCGGTTATGCCAGTGTTAATGAAAGTGCGTTGCAACTAAACAGTATATCCAAAGCTACCGCAACAGCAGCCATGTATGCTGGCAATGCCATTGATATTACCGGCGGTACTGTAACAGCCACAGGCGGCCAGTGGAACAACCATGTTCCGGATCCATTGGGATTTATGAAGCTGGGAAGTTATACCGAAACCCCATCAGATTTTGCAAAGCCTGATACTGTAATTGACCTGTACGGCAAGGCTCTTAAGGCACAAAGCTTTACAATTTCTGATAATGCTGTATTTATCTGCGGAAGTGATACAACCCATGATATGCAGTACTGTGCAGGTGATGCAGAAAACACAATTGCCTATAAATGTGTTTTCTGCGGCAAAAATGCTGAAAATGTTACCGCAACTGTAAACGCTGAAGATGCTGTTTACAACGGTTCTGCCTATGATAAAGCATCTGTAGTTTATGGTGACAGCTGGAACAGCAGCAAGAATCTTGTAATCACCTATACAGGTACAACTTTCGGCGGTGAATATTACAACAGCACCACAGCCCCATCAGCTGCAGGTGAATACACAGCGTTTGTTACATTGAACGACGTAACAGTATCTGACAAATTTGAAATTTCCAGGGCTGAACCTGGTGCAGATATGTTCATCTTGACATATCCGTCCGATATGGCTTATGACGGCAATGCCAAAACTGTAACTGCAGCTGTAAAAGCTGGTTTTACAGGTGTAGGCGATATTCTTGTAAAATACTATGATGAAAACGGTGACCTTGTAACTGAAGCTGTCAACGCAGGCAAGTACACAGTAAAACTGTCTGTAAGCGAAGGTGAAAACTATATGGCAACACAGGAACCGATATACCCGACAGACGGCGCTGCATGGGAATTTGAAATCACAAAGGCAACACCAACTGCAACTGCCCCG
>JAFQAF010000223.1 GCA_017400025.1 Oscillospiraceae bacterium | reverse complement strand
GGTGAAAATATGTATTACAATCTGGATGCCACACATATCAGATATGTGGAAAAAGACGGCTTTGGCGAAAATGAGACAGTGGTTTATCTGAAGAAAACCGATAAAGATACACTGGACAAACTGAAGGAGTATTTTGCCCGGATTGAAACCGAACTGAAAAAGCCATACGATGAACAGAGCATTGATTATGGCAGGCTGAAGACAGATGTGAAAAAGCTTATGGGCACAGAGGACTGACAAAATGCCCTGACCGGTGAAAAACAGACAAAAAAACAAGCTGCCACGGATAGGCAAACTCCGTGGCAGCTGTCTTTTTTAAATTTGAAGGATTTTCCAAAGTGAGGATTGTTCACTATGTGCCGGGTGGGTGTCCCAGCGATATATATTATATATTTCTGTTAAAAAAATATCAATGCCAATACTGTACGAACTTTGATAAAAAATTATCAGGTATTTTGTACCAGTTGCATAAACAATAAACATATAATTTATATATATAAACAAAAAACCTGCCCAGGGGCAGGTCTTTTGCAAGAGAAAAAGTATATGAGGAAATGCAAGAATATAACGCCAGCCTATGCGTTATAATCTTTGACTATATTATAGGCCGGAAAGTATTAAAAATTTGTCAAAAAACAGAGAAAGTTTTATGAAAATTATAAAAATTTTTTCTTTTGCTGCACTGCGGAATTTCGTCAAAATGTAAAAATACAGTGAAAACATCTTGAAAACTTTTATTTAAATTGCTATAATGTAATAAAGATAATCAAATAAAAACAGATTATCTGTCCTTAATAAAGGAGGCATCAGTATGAAAGTTACAACAATAGGCAGAAAAGTTTCACTCAAGGACAATTTTTTACAGAGAGTTGAAGACCGTCTGGGCAAGCTGGATAAATTCTTCTCCGACAATGCCGAAGCTACAGTAACTGTAACTGTAGAAAAGAAATGGCAGACAGTGGAAATTGCAATCAAAGACAGAAAATTGAACTTCCGCAGTGAACAGAGTGCAGACAGCATGGAGCTGGCACTGGAAGATGCCGTGGATAATCTGGAAGCACAGATTATCAAAAACAAAGAAAGAATCCACAGAAAATTCAACGGCTATGCATACTTTGACGACCTTGCAGGCGTAAATGATGATGTGGACGATTATGAAATCGTACGTAAAAAAGTATTTGCACTTCAGCCGCAGTCAGTGGATGACGCTATCCTTGAAATGAATATGCTGGGTCACACATTCTTTATGTTTAAAGATATTGTGACAGAAGAAATAAATGTGGTTTACAAACGTAAAGACGGCAACTACGGCCTGCTTATTCCGGAATAAACCCCACGGTGCACAGCACCGCTTAATATGCATCATCTCCTCTCTCTATAACAATTCAAAGGGCAGGGCCATATTGGTCCTGCCTTTTGAATGCGGTTTTCACGGCTGTGCAGTGCCCGTGCCCCTTATGCCGAAAATAATGCAGCACTGTGCAGAAAACAATACACAGCTGTGATTTATACACCGGTAAAAAGCCCAGGACACGGGCAGAGATAAATAAAACAGTGAAAGCCGGGCTGCGAATGCAGCCCGGCTTTTATCGTATCACTGATATAAGGCAAATTGTTTTCTGTGGAACTGTGTTCCTGCTGTTTTGCAAATTGGAATTCACTTATCTCTTTTCAGTTTTACAATGTCCTTAATCAAAAAGGCGATTGTACCACATACTGCCACAACAGAGGCTATGTATGCAATCTCTCTTTGCATAGAGAAATTGTAAATGAATACGGCGATTGCCGCTATCACAAGTAAGATTTCAATAACAATTTTATGTTTCAACTTCATACAATCACCGCCTTTGTCAAATTGGAATTTTGCAGTATTACAATTTCTTAATCTCATTGGCAATCATAGCAACAGTTTTTGCATTGGTATCAATTTTAATGGTATTGAGTGCGTGATACATCGGTATTCTTGCTATGCTTCTCTCAATTACATCTTCAGAACGAATACCTCTTTCTACATC
>JAFQAF010000222.1 GCA_017400025.1 Oscillospiraceae bacterium | reverse complement strand
GTCGCCGTATACTATAACACCCAGGTCACCGTCGTTCAGCGTATTCTGCCTGTGTACAAGGGCCAGGTCACCGTCTTTGATGCGGGGTTCCATACTGTCACCTTTTACTATAAGGTAAAAATATTCTTCCGGCTTATGTACATTGGCATATTCCACACCATAGTCTTCGTTGTAGGCCAGCGCATTGTAACCGGCCTTTACTGTACCTATGATAGGAATAGCAAATTCACCGCCGCGTGCAATGGCATTGTCCACCAGTTTATCCACACCCAGCAGGAAATCCACACTGGTTTTAAAATATTCTGCAATTCTGCGCAGTGTATCGGTATCCGGTGTGCTTTTGCCTGTTTCCCATTTGCCCACGGCCTGCTGTGTAACCTGCAGCTCTTTGGCAAGTGTGCTCTGGCTTATTTTTCTCTCCTTGCGGAGTAATTTTATCTGTTGGCTGAACAAAATCTTCACCACTTTCAGTTGTATTATGTGTATATTATACATCAAAAATTACAATTTGTAAACAACTAAAAGTAGTAAAAATACAACTTTTTTTGTCAAAAACTGTTGACAACAACCGAAAGTTGTAGTATTATGTAATCAAAGGATACAACTCATAGTTGTAAAGGTGATTGGTATGAAAAAACAGACTAAAATATATATGCTCAACTTCGCAACAGTAATCTTCGCAGCACTCACAGTTATCAGCCTTGGCTCAATCGGCTCACTGCCTGTGTATACAGTGATGGTAAATACTGCTCTTTTTGCACTTCTGGCATACAACTGCTCTGCAAAGGAAGCAGTTCTGCGCAGCCAGCTGAAGGCACGCCGCCACAGAAAACCACGTCTTGAGGTGTACTCCGGCAAGGCTCCCCGTCGTGCGGCATGATTCTGCACTGGCATTCCGGGCGGTATAGTTATAGCCCTTAAAGGTTAAAACCTTTATTATATATTCCTACATATTAAAGCAAACAGACCTGTTTTTACAAGCAGGTCTGTTTGTTTTTTACACCGGTGTCAACACTTATATTATTAAGGAGAGGATATGTATGAAAAGAAAAATGTTCAACAAAAATTATATTCTTACGGTGGCGGCTGCAGTGCTGTTTTATACCGCATCATTTATGCTCAATTCCGTCAGCGGTCAGTACAGTACACAGCTTGGTGCGGATAAAACCATGGCAGGCATAGTGACTGCCGCCTTTACTGTAAGTTCTTTTCTGGCAAGACCTTTCCGGGGATTGTACACTGATAAAAAGGGCAGAAAACAGGTGCTTTCAGCCGGTGGCCTGCTTTGCCTTGCAGCTGCCGCAGTTCTGGTATTTACTGAAAGTATATTTTTCCTTATAGCGGCCCGTGTGCTGTTTGGCTGCGGCTACTCCGGTTTTACTACGGCAGGTGGCACAGTGGTGTGTGATGTCAGTGATAAAGACAGCCTTGCCGATGCCATCTCTTTTTATGGTGTAACAAATGTTTTAAGCCAGGCAGTTGCTCCCGGGCTGGCACTGTGGCTGTACGGAAAAAGTTTCAGAATACTGGCGGCTGCAGAATGCGGTGTGCTGATTGCGGTTATCATTACCGGCCAGCTTATAAAATACGATGAAAGCCGGTTTATAAACAAGAACAAGAAATTTGAACTTTATGAAAAATCTGCACTGCCATCAGCTTGTGTGATATTCTTTTTTGCCTGTGCAATTGCTTCTGTGTATGCCTTTGTGCCGATGATGACCGAAGAAAGAGGAATACACGGCACGGGCTGGTTTTTCGCTGTTTCTGCTGCAGGGCTTCTTGTCAGCAGGCTGTTCAACTCTGCTTTCTGCAGAAAATACGGGGAAAATACAGTGTTCTATGCCGGTGCGGCTTTGTTTGCGGCAGGCTTTGCAGTGCTGATATTTGCACCCAATCTGTTGTTATTGCTTGTGGCTGCTGCATTGTACGGAACAGGTGCAGGTTTTGTTCACCCGGTGCTGAACACTTCCGCAGTATCGGGCTGCACGGCGGAAAAAAGAGGCCTTGCCACCGGTACTTTTATGATGAGCCAGGACCTGGGTATGACCGCCGGTGCGCTGGCCTGGGGATATATAGGAGAAAAGGCCGGCTTCCGGCCGGTGTATGCTGCGGTAACATTTGCGGCTGCTGTTATGGCGGTGGTCTATTTCATACTGTTACACAAGGAAAACAAAAGGTAAAATTACAGTGAAACAGTTGTTAAAACCTGCGGTTTATGGTATGATAATTAAAAATCCTTAAGGAGGAACGTATTATGAATTTCAGAGAATTAGCAGAAAAAACTGAAAGCTATATCATTGAACGCAGAAGATACTACCACGCAAACCCGGAACTTTCCATGCAGGAAAAAGAAACAACAAATGCCATCGTTGCAGACCTGGAAGCAATGGGTCTGGAAGTAAAAAGATTTGAAGGCATGTACGGCTGTATGGCAGATATCGTTGGTGCACATCC
>JAFQAF010000221.1 GCA_017400025.1 Oscillospiraceae bacterium | reverse complement strand
TATTGAGAAGTATATTTTCGGAAAACTGTATGCAGGAAGCTTTTCCAAAAAACTGTATCGATTGTTTGAATATAGAAAAATGTAAACTGCAATTTTGCTGACAGTTAATATAATTCCGTTTTGTATGGCAGGATGCAATTCCATACATTGCATCCTGCCATACAGTGCGGGCAACGATAAAAGCCAGGCTGCATTTTGCAGCCTGGCTTTATGCTCTTTTATAAGATTCCGCTTACGGGCGGTATCTGTTTTTAGTTTTCTGTATTTTCTTCTGCAGAAACTGCTTCGTCTTCATCCACATATTCTGTGATTGTAAGGTCGGTGTCTTCATCTATGTAACCGGCAGCGATAGCCTGTTCTCTTGTAGTGATTGCGTTTTCCTGGCGCAGTTTTGCTTCGTAATCCAGCTTGGCCTGTCTTCTGGCGGCTTTCTTTGCATCCTTGGCTTCAATATCCAGTTCCAGCTGGGATTTTTCGCGTTCGCCCAGTTCCTTGAACTGACCATTTTCCGGCATAAAACCACGGCATACAATCATATCCTGGGTTTCTTCCATCTGTTTGCCGGTTTCTTTGTCTGTGATAAGCCATATACCTTTTACAGTACCGGTGGCAAAGGCGAGTTTTACGAATACACTCTGTTTTTTATTTCTGTAAAGAACAAACTGCGGGCGTGCAACAGAATTGTTGCCAAGGTTGCCTGTAAGGAACCGGTCCCATTTTGAAAGCGAAGTAAAGTCTTTTGCAGGTGCTGAAATAAGACCGCGGAAAATTTTCTTTTCCTTCTTTTTGAACCATGCAATAATACCGGCATGGAAGCTTACAACAGCTATGTTTTTGTGGCCGGAGGCATTTATTGCATCTGCTGTAAGGCGGCAGGCCAGTTCATTGTTTTCACCGGATTTGATTTCAAATATCACAGGTACTTTTCCATCTACAAGTTCGATGAATCTGGTTATAGAAAGCAGTGTGCCTTCCAGCTCATCAGATGAGGATTCGGAAATTTTTCTGTCCAGGCCATACTGTTTTGAAAGGTCATTGAAAGCACTTACAAAAGGGCGGCCGTCCTTTGCTGTGTACAGTTCTGTTTTGATGCCTATGCCGGCTTCCACACATTTTGCAACAGCTTCAGGGCTGTTTGGAACGTCTTCATCATCTGTCACAGCATCTTCTGCAAAATAAAAGCCATAAAAAATTTCTCTCAGCACACGTGCAGAACCGCCGCCGGAGAAGATGTTGATAAAAAATGCAATGGCAAGGAATGCCATAGTTACATAATAAAGCATATATTAATCTCCAATACAATTTTTATACTTGTAATTTTAATAAATTTGTTGTATATAGTCAAGTAAAGAAATAATTTTCACATTTTCACAATTCTATAACTTATAAGTTTTATCATTAAATTAATATCGGGAACTCTATCTTGTAAACAGATAATATATATGAAAAAGGACGGTAAATGCTATGAAAATTCTTGTAGTGGATGATGAACAGAGAATAAGAGAACTTATAGGACAGTATCTTACTGTTGCCGGCTATGATGTGGAAAACGCAAGAGACGGCATAGAAGCACTGACAAAAATCAGCAAGGGTGATATAGACCTGTGTATCCTGGACGTAATGATGCCTTTTATGGACGGTATCACCTGCCTTAAAGAAATGCGCGCCCGCGGCTTTAAAACACCTGTGATTATTCTTTCTGCAAAAGGTGAAGAATATGACAAAATTACAGGTTTTGATGCCGGCACTGATGACTATGTGGTAAAACCATTTTCACCAAAAGAACTTATGGCCAGAGTAAAGGCCGTTATCAATCGTGTAAACCCTGAAATTGCAGAAAGTAAGGAAAGATATATTTTCGGCTCATTGGTAATTGACGTGCCAAGCCACAGTGTAAGAATTGACGGTGAAAATATTAACCTTACTCCAAAGGAATTCGACCTTTTGGTTTGTCTTGTGCAGAACAAGGGTGTGGCACTTTCCCGCGAAAGAATACTTATGAAAGTATGGAACTACGACTACTACGGCGAAGACAGAACTGT
>JAFQAF010000220.1 GCA_017400025.1 Oscillospiraceae bacterium | reverse complement strand
CTCTTACCCATTCCAGACGGTTGTCATCAATGTCTGTAGGCACTGTGCAGTCTGCACCTATCATTATACCGGTCTGGCCGGCTTCGTCCAGAATTCTGTATGTGAATTCCTGCACCTCTTCCTTTGTGCCGGTGTAGATTACTGTTGCCTGCTCAAAACCGCCGAACACAGCTTTGCCGCCAAACAGCTTTTTGCCTTCAGACAGTGTCACGCCTTCAGCGTGTACAGCCCAGTTGAAGCCTGCAATGTCGTAATCTTTGAACAGTTCCAGATTGTTTGCCTTGCCTGCGTAGCCGCAGATGTGCAGCAGGTTTATATCGCTGAGAGTGTTTGCGTGGGCAATCACCTTTTTGTCAGACGGTGTGATATATTTTGTGTATATTTCGTCCGGGAAGAAATGGCTCTGGTTGTTTACGCTGAAGTAAATGCCGTCAGCACCGCATTCCTTCACCAGCATTTCGTGCAGGGCCATAATGGTGTCACCTATGATGTCCAGCCCTTTCAGGAAGGCATCCGGGTCTTCTTCCAGATAGTTCAGCAGCATTGTTCTGTAGTCCCGGCCGCGGAAGCATCTGCTGAAGGAGTTGCGCAGCACCATAAACGGTGAAAAACCTGTCACATACTTTGGTGCTTCGGAATCCTTGTAGTATTCCAGGGAGCGCAGTGTCAGTTCCTTTGTTTTCACCATCCAGGCAGAATCCATTGCAGGCGGTACAATTTTTGCCAGGTCCCGGGCTGTTTTCACACCGGAAACATCCACTTCCATAATCATCAGTGAATCGTTCATTACCTTTACCACGTCCGGGTCAAATACATCCCTGGACTTTTTGTGCCCCAGAATATTCTTTTCAAAAACCTCCGGCCTTGCCAGCCCTTCCAGCCATTCGTCATAGGTTGTAAAATGATGGAAAATAGCTACAGGCACTCTGTCTACCGGTTTGTTCTGCAGAAAATTCAGAAAACGCTCTCTTTTATCCATAGTATGCTCCTTTCAGCTTTTAAACGGATTAATTCTGTTTTAATTATATCATATTTATAGGAAAATGAAATTTGTAAAAGTATTTTTGTATATTGTGACAAACAGAAATACTTTACATCGGTAAAGTTGAATAAAAAGTTGACAAGCATATAACAATGTGATAAACTATGTGCCATACAATAAAGTATCGATAGAGGAGCGCAGCTCAATAGTAACTCCGGCATACCGTGAAGGCGGTGGAGTGAAAGGGGTGCTGTGCCGAAGTTCCCGTATATCCCTTCAGGTTGCGGGCGCTGGGCTGTTGCAGAATATGTAACGGACTGTCACGAAAGTGGAGTGCTATCTGTAGTTTGATTATAACCCTGCGGGGTTTTATTGGCTGTGGTGTGCACTTGTGTGCATACCGCTTTTTTAATTTCAGAATACTATCGTTCTTTAGTGTAAATATATTTTACAGGGTTTTCACCCGAAGGAGTTTTTTATGAGTTTTGTTGGTACATTCTGGTCGCTGGTTCCGCCGGTTATCGCCATAGCCCTGGCACTGGTGACAAAAGAGGTTTATATGTCTCTGTTTATCGGTATTCTTGCAGGGGCACTGCTGTATGCAAACTTTTCACCGGTTGCCACAGCAGAAGCAATCTTTGATGTTATGATTTCAAAGCTGGGGGACAGCTGGAACATCGGCATCCTTATTTTCCTGGTTTTCCTTGGCATTATGGTTGCCCTTATGACCCGCGCCGGCGGCAGTACCGCATACGGCGAATGGGCAAACAAAAAAATCACATCCCGCCGCGGTGCTCTGCTTTCCACCTTCGGCCTTGGCGCACTGATTTTTGTTGATGACTATTTCAACTGCCTTACAGTGGGCAGCGTTATGCGCCCGGTGACAGACAGATACAATATCTCCCGTGCAAAGCTGGCATACATCATTGACGCCACAGCCGCACCTATCTGTATCATCGCACCTATTTCTTCCTGGGCGGCTGCAGTTTCCGGCTACACCAGCGGAGACGGCTTCGCACTTTTCCTGCAGACAATACCTTTCAATCTTTACGCACTGCTCACAATCATCATGGTTGTGTATATGGCCTGTTCAGACTTTGATTTCGGCCCTATGGCAAGATATGAGCACAATGCAAAAACAACAGGTGATTTGCACAGCGGCTCTTCCGACTACCACAGCGAAAGAGAACTGCCGGTTACAGGCAAAGGCAGAGTGATTGACCTGGTGCTGCCGGTGCTTTTCCTTATCGCATCCTGCATCACCTGTATGGTTTACACAGGCGGCTTCTTTGAAGGTGTGGATTTTATCACAGCCTTTGCCAACTGTGATGCCGCAATGGGCCTTGTTCTGGGTTCCTTTGCTTCCCTTGTTTTCACATTCCTGCTGTACATCCCAAGAAAGGTTATTTCCTTTAAAGAATTTGCAGAATGTATTCCGGAAGGCTTCCAGATGATGGTAAGCGCTATCATTATCCTTATTCTTGCCTGGACACTGGGCGGCTTCTGCTCCGATATGCTGGGCGCAGGTGCATTTGTTGATGCAGCCCTGGAAGGCAATGCAATCTCCACCGGCATCTTCCCGGTAGTGCTGTTCCTCATCGCCACAGGCCTGGCCTTTTCCACAGGCACCAGCTGGGGCACTTTCTCCATCCTTATTCCTATCGCCACAGAAATCTTTGCAGAGGGCTCACCTCTGCTGGTTATCGCCATTGCCGCCGTACTAGCAGGCGCTGTATGCGGCGACCATATTTCACCTATTTCCGATACAACAATT
>JAFQAF010000219.1 GCA_017400025.1 Oscillospiraceae bacterium | reverse complement strand
ATTATCACCATGCCGTAAATACTGCCCGGCACGGGGAAAGGCAGGATGTATTTCATTATTTCGCCGGCAAAACACACTGCGGTTATCACTGCCAGCTGTTCAAGATGTTTCATAATTTACCTCATATAAACAGATAACAGTATTTTACTATCTGCCGGCAATATTTTCAATATCAGATGCAGTTTTGTACCCGGATAAAAAATCAGCCTGCCGGCGGGCCCGGCCTCATAGTTTTATAATGAAAATACAATAATCCATAAACAGCAAAGTTACCCGAAGCTTACATATATTAAGATATGTGAATATTTATACAAATGAATATATTGTTTTAGATAATTAAATACATAAAAATATTGAAATAATCACATATTAATGCATTTTTATACTTGATATTAATGTGATAATAGTGTATTATATAGTTAGCATGAGTAAACATATTAAAAAAATATGTTTACATCGGCTTTTAATTTCAGGGAGCAGGAAGTTATGAGAATCACAGAAAAAGAAAAATTATTCAAAGCATTGGGCGACCGCAACAGACTGGCTATTATGGACCTTATCAAAGAAAAGGAAATGTCTGCCGGACGGATTCTGGCAGAAATCAAAATGGGACAGTCCACACTTTCACACCATATGAAAATTCTTTGCGACAGCGGTATTGTAAATTCCCGCAAGGACTCCAGATGGGTTTATTACTCAATCAACAAGGAAGCAGCTGATGATCTGATAGCAGTGATAAAAGGCTGGACTGAATAGAACAGTTGTACATAAAGAACCGTATACCGGCAGGTATACGGTATTTTTTTGTCTGTTACCCTATACAACAAAATCCGCCATAGCTTACATATATAATTGAAATCAATTATATGAAAGTGTGGTGCAGTTTATGACAGCCCTGAACAAAAGAGTAAAAAAGGTGATACTGAAAAAGGAAAAGCCTGCAGGCAGTATCGATATATATCCGCTGCTGGCCGGTTTCAGTCTGGCTTTTGTGGCGGCAGGGGCACAGTGGGCAGACTGCGGTCTGTATGCCCTGGCGCTGGTGCTGGCAGCAGCGGAAAAAGACAGCCTGAAAAAACCTGCCATGGCGGCAGGGGCAATGGTACGTTATGTGATTATGGGCACTACAGGCCGGCAGATCCTGCCTTATCTGATAGCAGTGGCCGTGTACATATCTGTATTCAACGCTGTGAAAAAAGAAAAAACTGCACTGCTGGCGGGGCTGGCCCTGCTTTTTGCAGGAAAAGTGATTGCAGCCGGGGGAATGGGCGGCCCGCCGGCGGCGGTATACACTCTGCTGGAAGCCGGGGCGGTGTGGGGGCTTGTATCTGTTATGGAAAACTGCCCCGCACTGTACAACCCGGAGGGAAGACTGTCTGCCGTGGATTATTTTACCCTGCAGACCGGGGCGGCGGTTGTGGTGTTCAGCCTGTCCGGTGCAGACAGCTATCTTGTATATCCCGGCCGGCGGCTGGCACTGGGGGCGGCCTGGCTGTATCTGAAACGCGGTGCGGTAACCTACAGTCTGATGGCTCTGGTGTGCGGTATGCTGTATCTGGCAGACAAAAGCCGGTTTGCACAGCTTTTTCTTTCATTGGGTGCAGTGTGGGCCGCAGGGGCGGTTGCGGGAGAAAAAAGCAATCTGCGGCTTTACGGGGCGGCAGGGGCAGCGGGCCTTGTGGCAAATCTGGTGTTCCTGCCCCGGCTGGGTGGTTTTCAGGTGATTGGTACGGTGATTTTCAGTCTTGTTTTCTATATCCTGATTCCCTGTGCATCTGATTTCGGCAAGGTGAAAAAGCCGGAACTTTTCACAGCGGAAAAGGACTACAGACAGCTGATTGCCAGTGTGAAAAAACTGGAGGAAAGCCTGAATTTCCTTGGCAGCTGTGCCATAGATATATCAAGACTGAACGAAAAAAATCTTTCTTCTCCCTCTCTTGAAGAGGCAGTGGCAGAGGAGGTGTGCCGTGACTGCCGGCATTTTCCCCACTGCTGGCAGGAAAAATATTCCTACACTGCGGCACAGTTTGCACGCTATGCAAAAGGCTTCAGCTGGCGGGGTGAAACCGGCTTTGAAATGGGCTTTTATTCCCAGTGCGTACAGATAGAAAAACTGAAAAAAAGCTTTGAGGAAAATTCCCGCCTGCTGCTGAGCAAAAAGTATATACTTCAGTCCCGGAAAAACAATCAGAAACTGCTGCAAGCATCCTTTATGTCCATTGCGGCACGGGTGGGGGAACTGATTCACCGCAACCAGACCAGCTGTATGGTCAATTCTTCGGTCACAATGCGGCTGGACAGTTTTCTGTCATCACTGGATATAATGCACTCCTACTGCCTGTGTACCCGGAACCCGGACCGCGCGGCAATAGCGGTGCTGCAGCAGATAACGGAAACACAGGTATATAAAATACTGCAGAAGTTGGAAAGCTTCTACGGCAGAAAATTTTCTGTTCTCCCGCGGGAAAAGCAGGGGACAGAGTACATATATTCCTTTTTTGCCACTCCGGCATACGGGTTTTCCCACCGGGAGAAAAACCTGCCCTACAGAGATATAAACGGGGACTGCAGTCTTATTGTGCCGGTGGAGGACAGGCTGTATGTACTGCTCAGTGACGGCATGGGCACCGGGGCGGCAGCGGCGGCAGAAAGCAAAACTGTAACAGCCATGGCCAGAAGCCTGCTGACGGCAGGCATAGGCCCGGGCAACACACTGGATATTGTAAATCTTGCCATGAACCTGCGCGGCAGCGGTGAAGGGGGCGCAACGCTGGATATACTCACAGTCAGTCTGGCAGACGGGGCGGCGGCACTGTACAAAGCCGGCGGGGCGTCTACCATAGTTATAAATGAAAAGGGAATAAACAGGTACGCAGAGGACAGCCTGCCCCTTGGGGTGGTTAAAGATGTGAAATATTCCGTGCAGGAATTCACCCTGGGGCCGGGCGATACAGTGATTATGATGACAGACGGCGTGGGCGGCATATCACGGAATGTGCAGAATCTTTACAGCCAGCCCTGCCGGGAAATTGCCTCATATATACTGAACGAAAACAAAACAATGGACGACAAAACCGCCCTGGTGATAAGGCTGGAAAAGGCGGTGTGAACGTGCAGACTGTGCGGGTCAGCAATGGGTATGTTCACAAAGCCGGGCTAAAACAAATATTGTCGCAAAAAAAAGAGCAGTCACGGCCAATATCATAAAATCAAGAAAAATATGTCATTCTGAGGAACGGAGTGACGAAGAATCTTATACATAAACTGTGTGATTAAGATTCTTCGCTCCGCTCAGAATGACATTTCAGTTTGATTTATCAGGCAGATTTTTAATAAAAGCTTGACCTGATGACATTGCAGCTGGCGGCTGCTCTTTTTTATTATGTATTAAATTTTGTGAAAATGGGATAAAACTTATTTTTTCAGAAGCTTATCCACATATTCCTGCAGCATATCGCCGGTTTCCAGCACTGTTTTGCCACAGCGTTCTTCAGGTGTAACGTTTTTCTCCTTGATAGGTGCGCACAGTGTGGTGCCCCATTTTTCTTCAAATGCAGCCACAAAGCCTGCGCAGGCATCATGAAAATCCATATTGTACATTTCGCCTTCCGGCAGCAGTATTCTGCCCAGTGCTGCCACAGCGCCTGCCAGTGCGCCGCACAGGTTGCCGCAGCCGATGCCGCCGCCAAAGCCGGTAACCAGCTTTGCATCTTCTTTTGTCAGCCCCAGGCCGTAAACATCGCTGGCTGCCATCAGTGTGGATACTGCGCAGTTCAGTTTTTCTTCCACATAGTATTTTTTTGCTGTCTGTCCCAGTGTCATAGATATAGTCCTCCGGATATACATTGTTATTTGGTTTTATGATATAATATTATCCGCTGTTTGTCAAAGAAACAGACGGCACATCACACTGAAATCGGTATAGAGGTGTGCCTTGTCTGTTTGGCAGATTGGAATTTAGCGAACCTTTTCAACATTCGCAATTTCAAATCCTACTTTCTTGTACAACATAAGAGCATCGTTATTCCATTTTGCAACGTGTAAAGTAATAGGTCCATTGTTTTTTTCCCCTAATACGCTGCATTCCCCATAGTAAAAGCTGCTTGCCATATCCTCTATGTTGCAATCTCTTATTCACTATTAAGTCATCTATCTCATTACCATAACATGCAATAGAACCGATTATTTCTCAT
>JAFQAF010000218.1 GCA_017400025.1 Oscillospiraceae bacterium | reverse complement strand
GGACCTCTGTTCATGGGTGGGTATGGCATTTATGCCCGGTGCTGTGGATGATGTACAGCTGAAAGAGCTGGCACTGTCCTTCAGGATGTATGCCATGTAACGCCGCCTGCCGCAGAAAGGGTGTTTATAACAGAAAAATATGATAAAACGCAGACTGTTTTGCAGCCTGCGTTTTTTATATGTGTAAAATGTATTTCTGAAAATATCTTACAGCTGTACTGTTATATCTGCCATATTCCGGCCGGTGTCATCAGTATGCCCTGTGTCTTATCATAGCAGATGCAGTACACGGTAAAATTAAAAAGGGCGGAATTACCGCCCTTTTGATAATATGCAATTAGAAGTTTGTTTTCTTAACTTCGAAGTGTGCCTGTGGATGTGCACATACAGGGCACATGCCAGGAGCTTTTTTGCCATAGTGTACGTGACCGCAGTTTGCGCAGTACCATGCTACTTCTTCGTCTTTTTCAAATACTTTGCCGCCTTCTACGTTGGCAAGGAGTTTGAGGTATCTTTCTTCGTGGTCTTTTTCAATTTTGCCTACTGCTTCAAACAGGTAAGCAATTTTTGTAAAGCCTTCTTCTTTAGCTTCTTCAGCCATTCTCTTATACATATCTGTGTGTTCGTAGTTTTCGCCTGCAGCTGCATCTTTCAGGTTTTCTACTGTTGATGGGATTGCATCGCCGTGCAGCAGTTTGAACCACAGTTTTGCGTGTTCTTTTTCGTTGTTTGCTGTTTCAATGAAAAGGTCAGATATCTGGTTGTAGCCTTCTTTTTTAGCCTGTGAAGCATAGTATGTGTATTTGTTTCTTGCCTGGCTTTCGCCTGCAAATGCTTCCATCAGATTAGCTTCTGTTTTTGTACCTTTGAGATTCATAATTGTCCTCCAAAATCATTTAATTTTTTATTTGTTTTAATTATTACCGTTTGTATCTAAATCAAACGGTTATTTTTTTCAAGACAGTCGGCGCATACTCCATCAAACATAATCTGATGGGCATTTACCTGCCTTCCACCCAGACCGTGTGCAATCTTGTTTAATTCTTCCATATAAGGAATGTCAAGGTCGCACATATTACCGCACTCAGTGCAGATAAAATGGTAATGCGGCATCAGATTATGGTCAAATCTGTCTGCAGAACCGGATACTTTCACACGTGCCAGTTCTCCCAGGTCGCATAATTTGTTCAGATTTCTGTACACTGTGGTGCGGCTTATCTGGGGATACTTTTCCTTGATAAAGTCGTATACCTCGTCAGCAGTGGGGTGATTGGCCAGCCGCATTACAGCGTCCATAGTCATAGCTTTCTGAAACGTATTTCTCTGTTGCATAGTCAAACCCCTTTCGTCAGTCTTTAATGATATGATATACTATTAACGATAAAATGTCAACAGATATTTAATAGTGATAATATACAAATTTTTACAGAAAATTTTGTGCTACTCCTACATAGTTTCCAAAGCGGCCGCCAGGCTCTGTGCAAAGGCACGGCCGCTGCACTTTGCCTGTGCCAGGGTAGACCCGTGTGTGCCTATTTCCACCAGTATACTGCCCCAGGTCAGCTGCTGGTTGTAATTGCGGTAATCAAACAGCACAGGGCGTGCCAGTCCCGGCCAGTCCTTTCCCAGCTGATTCTGCACCATAGTGGCAAATTTCAGGTTCTGGCGGTAGTCGGGCATATTCATATATCCGTTGTCCCGCCCGCTTATTATCATTATCTGGGCATATTCTGCCCCGTCCAGCGTCACAGTAGGAGCTATGATTGCGCCATCCCTTTCCACGGCGTCGCGGTGAATATCCAGCACTATTCTGATTGACGGATATTTCTCCAGATATTTTTCCACGGTGTCCCTGCTTTTGTCATAGCTGCCGTTGTAGGAAGGGTAATCGTGGAGGGTGGCATCCTGCAGGGTGTTCCAGCCCAGGCTGTTCAGTGTATCTGCCATCACTTTTCCCACTGCCACCATATTCCGGGCGGTGTCTGTGGAACGGAAAGCATAGCTGCTGTCATAGGCTGTGCCTGCCGGCGGCAGATAGCTTTCTGTGGCGTGGGTGTGCATTATCAGTATCTGCGGCTGCCGGGAATTTTTCTCCACGGCAAATTCCACCGGCGCCAGCATTATGTTTTTCACCTCGGCGGCAGGCAGGCGGGTCAGGTTTTTCACATAGCAGTTTTCCTTTTTCAGCACGATGTCACTTTCGCTGCTGGTGAAATATTCTTTAATTACATTATAATTGGTGTTGGTTTCTTCGCTGTCTGCCACCTGCCGTGCAGCCGGCCGGGTGTATTTTTCGGCTGAAAAATCCCGGAAAGGGTTCGGGGCTGAGGTATTTTCTGTGTTTCCGCTGTAATTTTTCACCCATTCTATGGCCGCTATGGGG
>JAFQAF010000217.1 GCA_017400025.1 Oscillospiraceae bacterium | reverse complement strand
GCAAGGTCGGCAATAATTGTGTAAATTTCGTATTTTGCACCAACGTCGATACCGCGTGTAGGCTCATCAAGAATAAGAACATCAGGGTCATTTGCCAGCCAGCGGCCGATAAGAACTTTCTGCTGGTTACCACCGGACAGAGACTGAATCTGTGTCTTGCTGGATGGAGTTTTTGTATTCATTTTCTTGATATTGTCCTGCACCAGGTCCTCAATCTTCTTGTCGTTAATCATAACGCCAAGTTCAAGATACTGGTTGAGAGAAGCGATAGAGATATTGTCTGCAATTGACAGAACGCCCATAATACCTGTAGCACGGCGGTCTTCTGTCAGCATAGCTATACCATTATCAATAGCATCTTTAGGGCGGTTGATTTTCATTTCTTTGCCCTGATATCTGACAGTACCTTTGGAATTTGAACGGATACCGAACAGACCTTCCATCAGCTCTGTACGCTGTGCGCCTACCAGACCTGCAACACCAAGGATTTCGCCTTTGCGCAGCTGGAAGTTTACATTTCTGAAAGAACGTGGGTTGATAGATGTAAAGTCTTCAACTTCAAACACTACTTCGCCCGGTACGTTTTCTCTTGGAGGATAGAGATTTGCAAGTTCACGACCAACCATTCTTGTAATGATAAGGTCTGTTGTCAGTTCTTTTGCATCCCATGTGCCAACATACTGGCCGTCACGCATGATGGTAACTTCGTCAGAAATGCGGAGAATTTCGTCCATTTTATGTGAGATATAAACTATTGAAACACCTTCTGCCTTAAGGTCTTCGATAATTCTGAACAGAGCTTCAACTTCGTTCTGTGTGAGAGAAGATGTAGGTTCGTCCAGAATAAGTACTTTACAGTTAGCAGAAACAGCTTTTGCAATTTCTACAGACTGCATCTGTGAAACAGACAGTTCACCCAGTGGCTGTTTAGGGTCAAATTCCATTCTGACTTTTTTCAGCAGTGCGGCTGTGTCTGCATACATTTTTTCATGGTCAACCATTGGGATAATGCCCAGGAATTTTTTCATTGGATATCTTCCAAGGAAAATATTTTCACCAACAGTTCTTGCCGGGATAGGCTGCAGTTCCTGATGAACCATTGCAATACCCATTTCCAGCGCTTCCAGCGGGCCATTAAGTTTTACCGGCTGGCCTTCAAATAATACTTCACCTTCATCCATTTCGTAGATACCGAACATACATTTCATCAGTGTGGATTTACCAGCACCGTTTTCACCCATCAGTGCATGTACAGTACCCGGACGCAGGCGCAACTGTGCATGGTCCAGAGCTTTTACACCCGGAAAGCTCTTACATACACCGCGCATCTCAAGGCGATATTCTTGCATAGAGTAATCCTCCTTATTTATTTAAAATTCTTCTTGTTAAGACAAATTTATATATATGAACAAATTTAGTCTCAGTAATGTGCAGTATGTAAACACTGCACTATACTCAGATTAAAAATCAGATAATGGTAAAAAAGGCGAGGATTTATTCTCGCCTTTTTACAAACCTTTAAATAAGCAGTTTAAACTACTATTTATAAATTAGTAGTTAGCTTCTACGTAAGCCTGGTCTACTTTAGCGTAGTTAGCCCAGTAGTAGTTCTGCATTTCGCCGCCTGCCAGTACATCAACTGCTGCATCAACTGCTGCATGAGACTGTGCAACGTGGTCGTTAAGAACTGTACCTGTCATGTTGCCAGCTTTCATAAGGTCGATAGCTTCTGGAAGAGCGTCAACGCCCAGGAGGTAGAGGTCTTCGCCAACTTTCAGACCTGCTGCTTCGATAGCTGCTGCTGCACCAAGAGCCATACCGTCGTTGTTACAGAAAACAACGTCGATCTTGTCGCCATGAGCTGTGATAGCATTAGCTGTGATTGTCTGGCCCTGGTCTGTTGCCCAGTTACCAATCTGCTGAAGCAGACATTCAACTTCAACGCCTGCGTCTGTCATAGCTTTGATGGAGTATTCTGTTCTGAACTGTGCGTCGATGTTTTCTGGGTCACCAACAACCATTACATAACGGATAACGCCGTCGCCGTCAACGTCGCCTTTGTCTTCAAGAGCAAGAACGATTTCGCCCTGGTATGTACCGGACTGACGAGCATCGGAACCAACGTAGCAAACTGTTGGGTTGTTCAGGATGCCTTCGTAACCTTCTTTAACTGGAACGCCGTCTGCGTCGTATGCCAGAGGTTCGCGGTTGATAAGAACCAGTGGGATATCTGCTGCTACAACTTCATCGATAATAGCATCTGCAGAAGATGTCTGAACAAGGTTACAGATGATAATATCCATACCCTGTGTGATGAAGTTACGGATCTGGTCTGTCTGTGTAGCCATGTCGTTTTTGCCGTCAACCAGAGTTACTTCGTATTTAACTGTGTCAGTATTTTTTGTTTCAAAATAGCTAACGAGTTCGTTACGATAGTTTGTCATGAAGTTGTCGTTGAATTCGTAGATAGCTACGCCAACTTTGTAAGTTGTTACGTCTGCTGTTTCGCCGCCTGTTTCGCCGCCGCCACATGCAACCAGTGACAGAGCCATAACTACGGAAAGAATGAGTGCGAGTAATTTTTTCATTTTGAAAAATCCTTTCTTTTTTTATATGATAAACCACAGCCCACTAAAACTGTGAGTCAATCCATAATTTTCTATATTCAATTATAGACGCAGTACGATTTAATGTCAACCGAATTTTTGTTGATTTTAACTATGATTTTTATCCTTTGAAATTTTTTTTGTGTATTATGCACAACAAAATCTGCTCTTTTTTCACTTAAATATACATTTATTTAGATTTTTTTTACTATTTTGTAACCATAAACCGGATATAATAATCCATATTAAAACTATATATTTTTGTCTTTATGCAACATAAATTTATAAAAAAAATATAAAAATATATCTTGTTTCCAAAACCGCACATCCCTTTGTGATTTATTTATCAAAGCTGTGTTCTCCGCTACAAAAAAAGCGTGCCGTTTTACCGGCACGCCACTGTCTTTTTTATGTGATTTTATATGCAGTGTGCACATACTGATTGTGTTTTAACCCAATGTGGTTGTTGTGCAGTTTGCTCTCAGCTGGTCCTGCATATCGTCCAGATGTTCTTTTGTCCACAGAGCCATAGCACCGCCTGTGTGGATAAACATTGCATTTTCGCCTTCTTTGATAAGGTCGCCTTCTTTTACAAGGTCTATGAATGCGCGGAATGTTTTGCCTGTGTATGTAGGGTCAAGGAAGATACCTTCGTTCTTTGCCAGAGTGATGATAGCTTCTCTTGTGATTGGGTCAGGCTTGTTGTACCGTTCGCCGGAGTATGGTGCATCGTCCGGGCCGTAAGCAATTTTTACTTCTTCCGGAGTGATTGTGATGCCCATGCCGTAAGTTTCGCTTACTTTGTTTACAAATTCAGCCACATCTTTTTCCTTTTCGCCCTTTGGTGCAGGTGAAACAGGAACAGCAATGATATCAAATGGTGCATTGAAGTATTTGGCGCCCAGAATCATACCGCCGAATGTACCCATAGAGCCAACTGTACATACAACGTGGTCAATTCTGATATTCTGTTCAGCCATCTGGTCCAGAATTTCTTTTACGGACATAATATAGCCCACTGCGCCCACAGGGTTTGAACCGCCGGCTGGGATAACATAAACTTTGTCGCCCTGTTCTTCGTATTTTTTAACAATTGCATCTATGCCGTCTTCTCTGGCAAGGCCAGGTGTGAGGAAGTAGATGTCTGCACCCATCATAGCATCCAGGTTAAGGTTGCCGGAAAGGTAGCCTGTGTCTGTACCGGAAAGGGCAAGAATTGGTTTCAGGCCATATTTTACTGCTGCACCTACTGTAGTACGGCCATGGTTTGTCTGTGTACCGCCAACAGTGAGAACTGCTGCACAGCCTGTGTCAATTGCTTCCCGGATAAGGTATTCCAGTTTTCTTGTTTTGTTGCCGCCGAATGCAGGGCCTGTAACGTCATCGCGTTTGATGTACAGGTCGCCTTTGCCCAGCAGTTTTGTCATATTTTCCATTTTTTCAAGAGGAGTAGGGTAGTTGCCCAATTTAACTTTTCTTACGTTTTCAACTGACATAGTTTCTCACCTTTCTGTTTTTAATTTCTGCACGCATGCGTGTTTGTTAATTTAAGTATAGCATCAATATGCACTGTCCGCTATTGAAATATTATACAAAATTATAAAATATTTTTTAGTATTTATATTCATTGAAATACCTCTTTCCTGATAGTAAAATTAATATGAATCAGTATGCAGTAAAATATATAACACAACTTATTAAAAGGGATAACTATGAACTATATCTTTATTCTGAATCCGGCAGCCGGCAAAAACAGAAAAGCCCTTTCCATGATACCGGAAATACAGAAATACTGTGACAGGCGGGGGCTGGAATACCGGATACATATTTCAAAAAGCGGCCAGGAAATAACAGAATTTGTCAGACGTACGGCCGCAGACGGAGGAAACTACCGTTTCTATGCATTTGGCGGCGACGGCACACTGAACACCGTGGCAAACGGCTGTATAGGGCTGGAAAACTGCGAAGTGGGTGTGATACCCATGGGTACCGGCAATGACTTTATAAAAAATTTCAGCACTGAAAAGAAGAACTTTTTTGACATTGAAAAACAGATTACATCTGAAAGTGTGAAAATTGATGTCATAAAATACAATGAAAATTACTGTATAAATATATGCAATATGGGCTTTGATGCCAACACAGCCATGGATATGCCTGCATTCAAAAAACTGCCTATGGTTTCAAACAAAATGGCATATAATCTGGCTATAGGCTACAATGTGGTGAAAAAACTGGGCAGATACATGGAAATCTATGCAGATGACAGACTGCTTTTCAAAGGCGAAACACTGATGTGTGCGGTAAGCAACGGCATTTCCTGCGGCGGGGGCTTCTATGTGACGCCAAAGGCCGATATAAATGACGGGCTGATAGACGTAAGTGTGGTGACACCGCCCAACAGGATATGGCTGGGGATGTTTGTAAAACATTTTACCCACGGCACACAGCTGGACGCACCGGAAATGCAGAAATACATACACTTTACACGTGCTGAAAAAGTGCGTGTGCTGGCCAGGAAACCCTTTGCCATGGTAAATGACGGCGAGGGCGAATATTTCAGGGACATCAGTTTTGAAATAGTAAAGGATGCACTGAGATTTATTGTTCCGGTTTAAAAAAATTATCTTTTATAAATATATTCAGATTCAGCAAAGGGGATTACTATGATAACAGCAACAAGCCAGGGACCAAATTACATCACAGAGCTTTCTGACGGAAAGCATACATTCTATGCAGATACCATAGAACATGAAGGCGGCAGTGATATGTACGCAAGACCTACGGACATACTGTGCTCCGCTTATGCGGCCTGCACAAATATTACCACCCGTATGGTGTTGGACAGAGAAGGGCTGAAATATGACAAGGTGACTGTATATGTGGATATTGACAAAACAGACCTGGACAATGTGAAATTCTTTATCCGCACCGAAATAGAAGGGGACATTCCCCAGGAAAAGAAAGACCAGATTATAGAAAGGGTAAAAAGATGCCCTGTGTGCAGAATACTGCGCAGTGAAAAGGAATTTCTTCCTATGGAAAAATAAGTATAACAAAAGAGCCGCTGATGCGGCTCTTTTTTGTATGAATTTATTCTGATACCAGCTTTTTTGTTTTCATTGAATATACAATATTGCCCTGTTCATAAGTGGCGGCATATTCTGCATCAATGTCCTGCAGTCTTTCCAGGAATTTTTCATGAGGGTGACCGTAGTCATTTTCCCTGCTGCAGGAAATTGTGACAAATTCCGGGGAAAGTTTTTCCAGCAGCCGGGGAGTATTGGAATACTGTGAGCCGTGGTGTGCCGCCGCAAAAAGTGTGATATTTTCCGGCAGAAAATCCACAAGATATTCTGTTTCTGTCCGCCGCTCAATATCCGCAGTGTTTACATAGACAAAGTCCCCGTTTGTATAGGAGAGTGCCACAGAGGTATTGTTGGGGTCACAGTCAGGGTCAGAATTGTATGTATCTGCCAGCACCTTCACAGTGCCGCTGCCTATGGTGAATTCTTTGTCCTTTGCGGCATATTCAAGGGTGAAATATCCCTGCCGGCTGTCTGAAAGCAGTGACTGGTAAAGGTAGCTGTCCGGAGTGTTTTCCCGTGAAAGGGACGGAATAAGGACAGTTTTCACATCAAAGTTGCGGATGATTTCCATTGCTTCCGAAGTGTGGTCATAATGGAAATGGCTGAGCACCAGCAGGTCCACAGTTTTTACCTTTCGCTTTTTCAGATAGGAAGGAACATCTGTGGTGCCGCCTGCATAGCCTGCATCTATAAGGCAGAACTGCCCCTCTGATTCTATAAGGGTACAGGCCGCCTGGCCCACGTCCAGCACTGTGACAGTATTGCTGTAGTCCGGCCTGCTGTCGTCTGCCAGCTGGCTTTTCAGCTTTTCCAGTTCCGCACAGCCGGAAAACAGTACAGACAGTGCAAGTACAGCCGGGATAAGCTTTCTGAGTCTGATTTTTGCCATTATTTGTTTCTGCCTATCCGTTTGTTGCGTTTCTGTATTTCTTTCCAGTCTGCCACAGGCTTTTTCTTTCTGTTCGGCTTGTAATCAGATTTGATTTCACTGCCGGTTTTAGGAGCGGATTTCAGCAGCAGAGGCACAAGGTCTTCCCTGTGTGTCATTTTGAGGGCCTGCATTACACGCTGTCTGTTTTTAGGATTGTAATACTGCAGCAGTGCGCGCTGAAGTGCCTTTTCTTCCCTGTCCTTTGCCACATAAACCGGTTTCAGTGTGTATGGGTCCAGACCGGTATAGTACATGGAGGTGGACACTGTGCCCGGTGTAGGATAGAAATCCTGCACCTGTTCCGGGCGTATGCGGTTTTTGGCCAGATATTCTGCCAGTTCCACAGCATCCTTCACTGTGCTGCCCGGGTGGCTGGACATAAGGTAAGGAACCAGATACTGCTCCTTGCCGATTTTCTTTGTAACCTGATAGAACTTTTTCTGGAATTTGTCATAAACACCTATAGACGGTTTACCCATATATTTCAGTGTGTTCTTTGCAAAGTGTTCCGGTGCTACCTTCAGCTGACCGGAAACGTGGTGCCGGATAAGCTCTGTGATGAATTCATCGTCCTTTTCCTGCATCATATAGTCAAAGCGGAGACCGCTGCGGACAAAGACTTTTTTCACGCCTTTGATGTTTCTCACTTTTTTCAGCAGTTCAAGATAGTCGCTGTGGTCCACAATAAGATTTGGGCAAGGTGTAGGTGCAAGGCATTTCCTGTCTGAACACATGCCCTCTGTAACCCGTTTTTTACAGCTTGGCAGGCGGAAATCTGCAGTAGGGCCGCCGATATCGTGGATGTAGCCTTTGAAGTTTGGTGATTTTGTAATCATCTCTGCTTCTTTTACCACGCTTTCGTGGCTTCGGCTGGTAACAAAACGGCCCTGGTGCATTGTGATGGCACAGAAATTGCAGCCGCCGTAGCATCCGCGGTTATGTATAATGGAAAATTCCACTTCCCTGATGGCTGGTACACCGCCAAGGGCATCGTAGCTTGGGTGCGGCAGACGTGTGAAAGGCAGTGTGAACAGCTTGTCCAGTTCTGCACGGTAAAGCGGGCGTGCCGGTTTGTTCTGTACAAGGTACAGCTTGTCTGTCTGTTTCTGCACCACCGGTTTTGCGGAAATATGGTCCTGATTTTCCATCTGGATGCGGGTGGCCTTTGAATAGCTGATTTTGTCAGATTTCACCTTGTTGAAGCCTGCACATTCCACATAGCCTTCCGGCAGTTTGTCCCAGGTTGTGAGATAGCAGGTGCCCGGAATATCTGTCATTGTTTCCACTTTGTCCCCTTTTGCCAGGCGGGTGACAATTTCGTAGGTCTGTCTTTCAGACATACCGAAGGAAAGGATGTCCGCACCGGTGTCCACAAGGATTGATGGCATAACTTCATCATTCCAGTAGTCATAATGGGCAAAACGGCGCAGGGAGCCTTCTATGCCGCCGATTATTACCGGCAGGTCCGGATAGGCCTG
>JAFQAF010000216.1 GCA_017400025.1 Oscillospiraceae bacterium | reverse complement strand
TAATTGTCATAATATATAAATCTCCTGTTTATTTCTGATTTTCAAAATATGCAGCCAGTGCATCTTTCCAGTGGCGCATTTCGTCACCTACTGTAACGCGCAGCATCATATTGTCAAGGGATGAGTATGCAGGGCGTTTGGTAGGTGTAGGGAATTCATCGCTTGTGCAAGGCTTCATCACACCTTCAAAGCCGGCCAGACGGGCAATTTCCCGTGCGAATTCAAACCAGGTGCATTCGCCGTTGCCTGTGCAGTGGTATGTGCCGTATTCTTCGCTGTCTGCAATTTTCAGCAGATGGTGGGAAAGGTCTGCGGCGTTTGTAGGGTTGCCGTGCTGGTCGTTTACTACGGAAGCGCCGCCGCGTTCATTGCACAGGCGGACCATAGTTTTTACAAAGTTTTTGCCGTTGTAGCCGTACAGCCAGGCTGTGCGGACAATAAAGCTTTTTTTGCAATACTGACGTACAAATTCTTCCCCGGCGTTTTTTGTTTTGCCGTAAACAGAGATAGGGTTTGTGATGTCATATTCCCTGCGTGGTGTTGGCTCATCACCTTTGAAAACATAGTCTGTGGAAACGTGTACCAGCTTTGCGCCCACATTTTCGCAGGCGATGGCCAGGTTTCTGGCACCGATGGCGTTTACTTTGAAAGCATCTTCCTGGTGGGATTCACAGCCGTCAACATTTGTATAGGCTGCGCAGTTGATAACAATATCCGGTCTGTTTTCCTGCATGTATTTTTCGCAGGAGGCTTTGTCTGTGATGTCCAGCTCTGCAAGGTCTGCCAGCAGCAGCTGTGCCCCCACAAAACTCTGTGGGATTGTGCCCAGCTCTGTATATCCGCGCTGCAGGTCACACACTACCTGTGTGCCCAGCATACCTGCTGCGCCTGTAATCAAAATTTTCATAAATACCTCTTTATCTGATAAGTTTATCGTCAGCTACCCGGTACAGATGCTGGCCGTAAGGGCTCTTGCCGTAGCGCTGTGCGCTTTCCAGCAGCTGTTCTTTTGTAATCCAGCCGTTGCGGTATGCAATTTCTTCCGGTGCGGAAATTTTGATGCCCTGGCGTTTTTCCACCATGCGCACAAAGTCTGCGGCATCCACCAGGCTGTCCATTGTGCCGGTATCCAGCCATGCAAAGCCGCGGCCCAGCAGCTGAACATCCAGTCTGCCCTTCTGCAGGTAGATATCGTTGAGAGTTGTGATGTCCAGCTCGCCGCGTGCAGACGGTTTTACTGTTTTGGCATATTCCACAACGTCCTTGTCATAGAAATAGAGGCCTGTGATAGCGTAGTTGCTCTTTGGATGTGCAGGTTTTTCTTCAACGGAAAGCACCTTGCCCTCTGCATCGAATTCCACGATGCCGAAGCGTTCCGGGTCTTCCACATGATAGCCGAAAACTGTTGCCCTGCCCTTTTCACTGTTGGCGGCAGCTTCTTTCAGGATTCTGCCAAAGCCGGCGCCGTAGAAGATATTGTCCCCCAGCACCATAGCGCAGGCATCATCACCGATGAATTCTTCACCCAGGAGGAAAGCCTGTGCCAGGCCGTCCGGGCTTGGCTGCACTTTGTAGGAAAGGCTGATGCCGAACTGACTGCCGTCCCCCAGCAGAGCCTCGAAACGAGGTGTGTCCTGCGGTGTGGAAATAATGAGAATATCCTTGATACCTGCCAGCATAAGTGTGGACAGAGGATAGTAAATCATAGGTTTGTCATAAACAGGCAGAAGCTGTTTTGATGTAACCATTGTAAGTGGGTAAAGACGTGTGCCTGCACCGCCTGCAAGAATAATACCTTTCATAGTAAATCTCCTTTATATGAGCTTGAAGCCC
>JAFQAF010000215.1 GCA_017400025.1 Oscillospiraceae bacterium | reverse complement strand
CGAACCAATCCACTATCAAATTACAGACGGCTGTCTGAAAGAATGGGTATATTCGCCGCCCGGTTATGAAAAACCGCCCCTGACGACGGACTTTACAGCGGCCGTCCCTTGATTTTTTCCCAATAGGCTTTTGCAGCCTGCTCGGTGCGGTTTTCACCGTATTCGTAGTAAACATGATCCTTTATATTGTCCGGCAGATACTGCTGTTTTATCCAGTGGTTAGGATAAGCGTGGGGATATTTGTATTTTTCATCGCTGGACAGACCGGCCTGGGCAGGATTGTGGGCGTCTTTCAGATATGCCGGCACTTCGCCGAAACCGCCGCGTTTCACCACTGCAGTGGCCGCATCTATGGCGCTTTCGCCACTGTTGCTCTTTGGTGCAGTTGCCAGCAGTATTACAGCGTCTGCCAGCGGAATTCTTGCTTCCGGCAGCCCCACCTGCAGGGCTATGTCACAGCAGGCCTTTACCGCAGAAATAGCCTGTGGGTATGCAAGACCGATGTCTTCGCAGGCTATTACAAGGATTCGCCTTATAGCCTGCAGCATTCCGTCCCCTTCCAGCAGTCTGGCAAGGTAATGAAGGGCCGCATTTTCATCAGAGCCGCGTATGGATTTCTGCAGTGCAGACAACAGGTTGTAATGTTCGTCGCCGCCATTGTCAAATCTGTTGGCACTGCGCTGGCTCACCTGTCTTGCCATAACCTCATTTATCACATTGCTGTCTCCGTAGGAAGCAGCAGCAATCAGCAGCTCCAGCGCATTGAAAGCTTTTCGCATATCGCCGCCGCAACCGAAAGAGAGCACATCGCAGGCTTTTTCAGTAAGTGAAATATCTGTTCTGTTGTTTCTGTTGTATTTTGCCACCGCCTTCTGTATTCCCAGACGTATATCCTCCGGTTGGAGAGGTTTGAATTCAAAAATTGTACTGCGGGAAAGTATAGCGTTGAAAATAGCAAAATATGGGTTTTCAGTGGTTGAAGCTATCAGTGTAACACTGCCGTCCTCCAGCACCTCCAGCAGTGACTGCTGCTGTTTTTTGTTGAGGTACTGTATTTCATCAAGATACAGCAGGATACCGTTTTCTGCGCCGATTGTATTGACCTGTGCAATTATTTCCTTTATATCAGCGGTGGAGCTCTGTGTGCCGTTCAGCCTGAACAGCTTTTTGTCAGCCATTTTTGCAATAATACCGGCAACTGTGGTTTTGCCCACACCGGAGGGGCCGTAGAATATCATATTCTGTATTGCGCCGCCTTCTATTGCACGGCGGAACACAGCATCCCTGTTTAAAAGGTGCTGTTGTCCGCATACATCATCAAGGGTTTCAGGTCTCAGTACGGATGCCAATGGTCTGTTCACTCTGCTTCACTTCTCCAAAGTTTTAATCTGTCTTTATCATAATCGTTTTCAAGGAAAAATGCAACTGCATGGAGCATGGCCCTGTCCCAGAATGCATATTCATGGCCGCCGTCCCAGGCCATAAATTTGTAGTCTGCAAGAGGCAGGTCTTTTGCATAATCATTGAAAGCCACATTCTGTTTGTAAATATATGCCAGTTCGTCCTGCTTGCCGCACATAAGGCGGATTCTCGGCTGCTGTTCTGCAGGCAGTTCAGATACTTTTTTTATCAGCCAGTATGGGTCATCAGTGTCTTCCATTTCCAGGTCTTCGCCAAGCACAGCCTTGAACATAGACAGGTCTGTTCTCGGAGGGTCTGTATTTTTTATGTTTTCAAGCATACCTTTCATATCACAAGGTGCAGAAAACGGTGCGATTGCGCCAAACATATCCGGGTTGTTCAGCCCAATTTTCAGTGTACCGTAGCCGCCCATTGAAAGGCCAGCAAGGAAGGTTTTTTCCCTTGGGAAATCCAGTCCATAGGCAGAAGCAAGAAATTCCGGCAGTTCCTTTGTAATATATGTATAATATTTCATGCCGTATTTCATATCGCTGTAAAAGCTCATCGGAGCACTGATATATACAATTGCCAGATGATTGTCCATCATGTATCTGTTGGCAGCTGTGTACTCTCTGAAGCGTTTCTGGCTGGAGCCCATTCCATGGAGAAAATAAATTACGCCGTCAGGTTTTTTGATTGTTTTTTCAGCCCTGTCGTTGGGCAGATACAGGTCCAGCGCCACCTCCTGCTCAAGAACATTTGAATAAAAAGTACCGTTGATAAATGCCATGACAATTCTCCTTTATATGTTTTATTTTTAGTATACAATGAAAACAAGTGATTTCTGTGTGAATTTTTGGCCGGGATTATTTTCTTTTCTTTTATTTTATGATAACATATAAAGATAACAATGTAAAAGAGGAATTGATATATGAAAAGCAGAAAAGAAGCTGCAGAAGTTGTGGCATTACTTGAACAGGAATACCCGCTGACAGAATGCTTTCTGGACAATGAAGGGGCATGGCAGCTGCTTGTGGCTGTACGTCTTTCCGCACAGTGTACAGACCTGCGTGTAAATGCCACCACTCCGATACTGTTCAGCAGATTTCCAACAGTTGATGCACTGGCTGATGCCGATGTAAAGGAAATAACAGAAATAGTAAAACCATGCGGACTGGGAAACAGCAAGGCAAGGGATATAAAACGGTGTATGACCATGCTGCGTGATGAATACGGCAGTGTGGTACCGGACAATATGGAAGACCTGCTGAAGTTGCCGGGTGTGGGCAGAAAAAGTGCAAACCTGATTCTGGGGGATGTTTACGGTCAGCCCGCAATTGTAGCTGACACCCACTGCATCCGCCTGGCCAACAGAATAGGCTTTATGAAAAAAAATGACAAAACCACAACAGACCCTTTCAAAGTGGAAATGCAGCTGAAAAAGGTGATTGCACCGGAAAAGCAGAACGATTTCTGTCACCGCCTTGTTGAACACGGCCGTGCAGTATGCACCGCAAGAAAGCCGTACTGTGAAAAATGTGTACTGGCCGGTGTCTGTGACTACAAAAAACAGCTTGATAAAGAAGCTGCTAAAATAACCAAAAAATAATTTTATTCAAAGAGAGAGGAATTACTATGAAAAAAACTGTTCTTTCAGCAGTTGCACTTCTTGCAGCGCTGATTGTTGCCGCTTTCATAGGCGTATATGAAGCACCGGAAAAACCGGGTGAAGGCGGTACAGACTATACACTGCCCCAGAGCAACTATGATGCCGACCCATGGTATGAAACCGCAGAGTACGACGGCTACACCGTTACAAAGCACATGACAATGGGCTCACCGAGTATTCTTGTGGAATTCACACGAAACGACACACCTGTAAGCGTTACAATCACACGCGGCAGCAAAACCACTCTGGTATATTCAGCAGACGGCTTCAGCTACGATATGTATCTCAGTTACAAAAACGATACATATATCATCAAAGAAGATTTTGCCAATATGGATGAAATAGTGTCCCTTGCTTTTGACTGGTCCGGCGACAGCTATATGGGCACATATTCTGAAGAGATGACAACAGATGAAGACGGCAACATTGTACAGATTGATGAAAACGGCGATACAGTTGTATACCGTTACAGTGATGAAATAGAATAAATGCTATTTTCCTGTTGACAAATATGCCTGTACAGTGCTATCATTCATACAGAACATAAAAACAGGGGTGCCTTTGGCTGAGATTATACCCTTTACCTGATTCGGATAATGCCGACGGAGGGAGTTTTAAACAACACAAATGTTATCCCTCTCATTTTGAGAGGGATTTTTTGTAAAATGAAGCTCACCTTACAGTCCGCTGTAAGGTTTTTGTTTTTATGGTCGACTATTCCCCGGCCGGGAAAACAAAATTGAAAATGAGGTATTTATTTTATGACAAAAAGAACAAATACAAAAGCAATGGTGGAATCCGCCCTGCTTATAGCGCTGGGGATTGTGCTGGCGCAGATAAAAATATTCCAGATGCCTTACGGCGGCAGTGTCACTCTGGTGTCCTCCCTGCCTTTCATACTAATCTCATACCGCCACGGTATCAGATGGGGGCTGACAGCCGGCATAACAAACGGCTGCCTGCAGATGCTTACCGGCTGGTATGCACCGCCTGCAGGTACAGTTTCCGCCATACTGGCCTGTGTACTGCTGGACTATCTGCTGGCCTTTGTATGCCTGGGAACTGCTGATATTTTCAGAAAACCTTTCAGAAATACAAAAGCAGGCATAGGCATAAGCACATGGACAGTTATTTTCATGCGTTTCCTGTGCAGTTTTCTTTCCGGTGCACTGCTGTGGGGCAGCTACCAGAGCTATTATGAATGGGCAGAAGGTATGTCTGTATGGACATACAGCCTGATATACAACGGAAGCTATATGCTGCCGGAAATGATAATCACAACTGCCGTGGCCTGCATACTGGCATCAGTGTATCCGAAACTGTTTGAAAAACAGTAACATCAACTCAATATAATTTTTAAATCTGCAGACAAAATAAAGGCACCACCTTCCGGTGGTGCCTGTTTTTTTACTGATTATTATTCAGCCTGTTTTGCTGCAAAGCATTCGCTGCAGAGAACCGGTCTGTCTTCTCTTGGACGGAATGGTACTCTTGCTTCTTTACCGCAGTTTGCACATACAGTTGTGAAGTATTCTTTTGTACCTTTAACCTGGTTTTTTCTTGCGTCACGGCATGGTTTGCATCTCTGTGGTTCGTTTTCAAAACCTCTTTCTGCATAAAATGCCTGTTCGCCAGCTGTGAAAGTAAATTCCTGTCCGCAATCTTTGCAAACTAATACTTTGTCTTCGTACATTGGTACCTCTCCTTAAAAATGTATTAGCCCTGTAAGAAATTAAACCAATGCCGCTGCTTTTTGCAAACGCTTTGCTTTAAGTT
>JAFQAF010000214.1 GCA_017400025.1 Oscillospiraceae bacterium | reverse complement strand
CAATCGGTTTCATAAAATATCACCTTTGCCTTTCTGATTTCAATTATATTACTGATTCTCCTCCAAATCAATAATCTTGCTTTAAATATATATAATATGATATACTGTTTTATTAGAAAAACATTTTTAAGAGGTTATTATGAACAGTTATAAATTCAGCGATTTATCCGTTGGTATGAGCGAAAGCTTTACTGTGACAATCACAGAAGAAATGATGGATAAATTTATAGAAATTACCGGTGACGTAAGCCCTATTCACGTGGACCGTGACTATGCAGTGGCTCACGGCTTTAAAAACAGAGTGTGTCACGGCATGCTTTTCGGCAGTATGTTCTCTACAATGGCCGGTGTGTACCTGCCAGGCGAACACTGTCTGCTGCACAGTGTGGAAACCAAATTTTCACTGCCTGTATTCCCTGGTGACGTGCTGACAGTTACCGGCAAAATCAGCGAAATCAATGATACTTTCAGAACTGTTGCTGTGAAAGGCACTATCACAAATCAGGACGGCAAGAAAGTATGCAAAGCAAATATTCAGTTGGGAGTAAGGGAATAATGAGTGTTTATCTTATTACAGGTGCCACAAGCGACGTTGGCTATGAACTGATAAAAACTGTGGCTGCAGAGGGCGACAAATTCCTGCTGCAGGGTTTTGGTGACGGAGAGACACTGAAAAATTTTTGCAGAGAAAACAATATTGATTACACATATTATGATGTAAATCTTTCTGACAGCGATGCCACAGACAGATTTGTTTCCGACATTAAGGAAACAGGTATCACACCTACACATTTTGTACATCTGCCGGCACTGCGTGTTGTAAACACAAAGTTTAAAAGTTTTGATGAAGAAAGATTCCTTCTTGATATGAATGTGCAGGTTATGAGCGCTGTGAAAATCTGCAAGGCAATCCTGCCAAAAATGGCAAAGGCAAAGTTTGGCAGAGTGCTGTTTATGGCAACAAGCTATGTGCTGTCCAATCCTCCAAAAAATACCGGTGCATACATTATGGCAAAGAATGCGATTGTTGGACTGATGAAAAGCCTGGCAAGCGATTATGTGTCAAACGGCATTACTGTTAACAGCATAAGTCCAAGTATGATAGAAACAAAATTTCTTGCTGAAACCAGCCATCTGATTGTAGAAGCAGCTGCAAATGACCACCCTATGAAGCGCAATGCACAGGTAAATGACGTTGTACCTGCAATGGCTTTCCTGCTCAGTGAAGAAGCAAGATTTATCACAGGTGTAAACCTGCCTGTAACCGGAGGTAGTGTAATTGAATAACAATATCCGTAGAATTCCCCTTGCTGAAAAGAAGCTGATTATTGATTTTCTCAATGAACACTGGGGTTCAAATCACCCGCTGGTAAACAATGAAACATTGTTCAGCTACTATTATGTTGACGGCAGTATGACCAATTTCTATGTACTGGAAGACGGCGGAGAGATTGCCGCAGTGTGCGGATATATAAAATGCAGTGAAGCTGATAACAGTGATATATGGATTTCTATATGGTGCGCAAAAAAAGGCAAAAATGGTCTTGGCCTGGCACTGATGGGCGCTATGAAAGAGCTGACCGGCGCAAACATAATGAGCTGTAACAATATCCGTGAAAACACAATGCCGTTTTACACTTTCCTGGGCTATCACCCGGACAAAATGGACCATTTCTACCGCCTTGCTGACAGAGATGAGTACAAAATGGCTGTTGTAAACAACAAAATTATTCCTGCATCAGAAATGATTACAGGCACACAGCTTGTTGAAATGGAAAGCATAGAGGCTGTAAAAGCAGCTTTTGTCATTCCGGAAGGACTTAAACCGCAAAAAGACTACTGGTACATCAACAAACGCTATTTTGAATACCCTCATTATGACTATAAAGTATATATACTTTACAGCAAGAACATCCCGGTTTCTCTTGTTGTATTCAGAGTAAATGAAAGCGAGGAAGGCTATGTACTCCGCCTTGTGGACTATATCGGCACAAAAGAGAACTTTTATCTGCTTTCCGGATATGCTGACAGACTGATGGCAGAGTTTGACTGTGAATACTGCGATATGTATTGCTGGGGTGTGGACGGCACTGATGCCGGTTTTGTTCTGCGAGACGAAAATGACACAAACATTATCCCTAACTACCTGAATACACTGTGGCAGAAAAATATAGACTATTTCTTCTTCACCTCTGACCCGGACGGCTTTATGATGTTTAAAGCTGACGGCGACCAGGACAGAAAAAATCTGGGATAATCAGCCAAATAAAAAAACGGCACTGCCTGCCGGAGAAAACAACAAGAGCCACTGATGCTTCAGTGGCTCTTTATTCTTATCACTGTTTTAGTGGGCCTTTGTAAATGTTCTTTTTTGTGCTTTTTGTGGTACTCATCGATGTTAATATATAACTTTCTTTACAATTATATATTGCATATTTCTTTCTTCATCACATATTTTCAAACAATCTGTATGGACTTGCCATTTTTGGATTCTACAATAATTACTGATTACTTTCTTTACAATAATCACTCTTCACTTACCTTCTTTACGATAAATTACTAATTATTGTGATTGCTTTATTTCCTCAATATGCTTTTGTATCCTACTAATCAGCACGAACATTCTGCAGAAAATTTTCAGATTTTATTTTGATATTTCTCTATATTCTCATATCCTTCGTTATTTCAGATACCCTTTATATCTTATTTTAACTTTCTGATACTTTCCGAATATTTTTTAATATCCCTTATCTGTATTTGTTCGTCTTTTTTATATAACCTTCTTTACGATTATATATTTCTTTTGGCGTTTCTTTTTATTTTCTGCTCTTGCCAGGAACAGCATTTACTTAATGTGCCATCGGCCCCACATCCTTTTCTTTGATTACATATTATCACACAAAAATAAAGTTGTCAACGATTGTTATTTATTTAATTAAGTTTTTAAGCTGTTTTTCCACCACTTTACAGAATTATAATTAATTTTCAGAGTTTTTTCTTTATTTTATTAAAACGCAATTTTATATTTGCGCTTAATAAATTAAACTTTGAAATCACATTTTTATTATTATATTTTTATTTTTCTCTTTACTCCATATTGCAATATCACAAAAGCCGCCGGAGACCGGCGGCTTTGCTTTATTTATCTGTTGTGCTTGTACTCAATGTATTCATCATATGTCATTGGTTTGTCCACAATTGAGCCGTCCGGCAGAATTTCTATAATCCTGTTTGCAATTGTCTGGATAAACTGATGGTCGTGGCTGGCGAAAAGCACTGTGCCTTTGAAATCAACAATGCCGTTGTTCACAGCTGTGATTGATTCCAGGTCCAGATGGTTTGTCGGCTGGTCCAGCATAATAACGTTTGCTTCTCTCATCATCATACGGCTCAGCATACATCTTACCTTTTCACCACCGGAAAGAACGTTTACTTTTTTGAAAACATCATCGCCGCTGAACAGCATTCTTCCCAGGAAGCCGCGCAGATAGCTGTCTGTCTGGTCTTTTGAGTACTGGCGCAGCCAGTCAATGATGCTGTCGTTGTTGTCTTTGAAGAATTCTGTGTTGTCCTTCGGGAAATAGCTGCGGGAAGTTGATACACCCCATTTGATGCTGCCTTCGTCCGGTTCCATTTCACCATTGAGGATTTTGAACAGCGCTGTCTGTCCTGCTTCATTGTCACCTACAAGGGCAATCTTGTCCAGGCGGTTGATGTAGAAGGATACTTTGTCCAGCACTTTTATGCCATCAATTGTTTTTGAAACTTCTTTTACTTCCAGCACGTCCTTGCCTACTTCCCTGTCCTGTGCAAAACCGACAAAAGGATATTTACGGCTGGATGCAGGCATTTCTTCCAGCTGAATATTATCCAGGATTTTTTTTCTGGAGGTTGCCTGTTTGGACTTGGATTTGTTTGCAGAGAATCTGCGGATAAATTCTTCCAGCTGTCTGATTTTTTCTTCTTTTTTCTTGTTCTGGTTTTTGATAAGCTGATTCATCAGCTGGCTGGATTCATACCAGAAGTCATAGTTGCCTGCATACATTTTAACTTTGTTGTAGTCAATATCAACAGTATGTGTGCAGACAGCATTGAGGAAGTGTCTGTCGTGGGAAACAACCAGAACTGTGCCCGGGAAATCAATAATAAATTCCTCCAGCCAGGCAATGGCGTCTATATCAAGGTCGTTTGTAGGTTCGTCCAGCAGAATAATGCTTGGTTTGCCGAAAAGGGCCTTCGCAAGAAGAACTTTAACTTTATCACGGCCTTTCAGATTTTTCATCTGCATGTAGTGGTATTCCTTGTCTACGCCAAGGCCATTGAGAAGCTGCAGAACCTCTGTTTCAGCTTCCCAGCCGTCCAGTTCTGCAAACTCGCCTTCCAGTTCTGCTGCTCTTTCACCGTCTTCTTCAGAAAAATCCGGTTTTGCATAAAGCTCGTCCTTTTCTTTCATGATTTCATACAGACGGGGGTTGCCCATAATTACAGTTTCCATTACATAGAATTCGTCAAATTTGAAATGGTCCTGTTCCAGAACGGACATACGGGAGTTTTTGTCCATGAAAATTTCGCCTCTTGTAGGCTCACGGACACCGGATATAAATTTAAGCAATGTGGATTTACCTGCACCGTTTGCACCGATAATTCCGTAACAGTTGCCATCTTTAAAATCAAGGTTTACATCTTTAAATAAGGTCTGCCCATCAAATTCATGGGTCAAGTCTTTAACTGTAAGCATCTTGTACTCTCTTTCTTTTATTAATTAATTTTTTAATTATACACTATTTTATCTGTTTTAACAACTGCCGTATTGCACAGTTAAATATGTTCACAGTTGCTCTGCAATATGAATACATGACAAAAAAATAACTTATTTGCAATTCTTTTTAATTAGGTTTATAATTATATAGTTAAATAATTATGAAAAGGAGAAATAAAAGTGAGTTTAAAAAGTTTATTCGTTACACGTGATATGACTGAAGGCTCTCCTTCCAAACGTATAATGGAGTTTGCGGTACCGATGCTTCTTGGCAATATTGCACAGCAGCTGTACAACACTGCAGACTCTGTAATTGTAGGTCACTATGTAGGTGACAACGCTCTGGCTGCTGTAGGCAGTGCCAGCCCTATTCTCAACCTGCTGCTTGCACTTTTTGTAGGTATCTCCACAGGTGCAGGTATTGTAGTTTCACAGAGCTTCGGTGCAAAAAACAGAGAAAGACTTACAATCAGTATCGGCACCTGTCTTGCACTTTCACTTGTTGCAACTGTTGTTATTATGGTTGTAGGCCCGCTGATTACAATGCCTATGCTTGAATTGCTGGGTACACCTGTTTCCATCATAAACTGGTGCGCCAATTATCTGAAAATATATTTCTACGGTATTATCGGCTTCTTTATGTACAATATGCTGTCCGGTATTCTGCGCGGTATGGGCGACATCGCCTCTGCCTTGGTTTACCTGCTGATTGCCGCAGCACTCAACGTTATTCTGGACATCGTATTTGTTGCCAATTTTGGCATGGGTGTACCGGGTGTTGCTCTTGCCACAATTATTGCCCAGGCTATTTCTGCCGTATTCTGTTATCATAAACTGGCAAAAATGTCTGATACTTTTGACCTTGGTATAAAAACAATAAGACTTAACCCGGATATGGCAAAGCTTATTATCAAAATCGGTGTTCCTTCCGGCATCACACAGGCAATTATGGCTATGGCCGGTATGGTTGTTCTCAACCTTACAAATGCCATGGGCGAAGTTGTAATTGCATGTAACGTTATTATCATGCGTGTGGACGGTTTTGCTATGATGCCTAACTTCACATTCGGTCAGGCAATGAGTGTTTATACCGGCCAGAACGTTGGTGCAGGCAAAACAGACAGAGTTACAGAAGGCACAAAGGCCGGTCTCAGACTTGCCCTCACATTCTCTACTGTAATCACACTTATTCTGGTTATCTTCGGCAAAATCCTCTTCGGTTTCTTTACAGACACACCGGAACTTATAGAACTTGCCACAAATATGATCAGGGTAATGGCCATAGGCTACATCTGTGTATCTGTAACACAGATTCTTGGTGGCGTAATGCGCGGCTGCGGCGATACTCTTACTCCAATGTGGGTTTCAATGATCCAGACAATTATGCTGCGTGTTCCTGTAGCATATACAATTGCTGCACTTACAAAATCCGCAGAATTCCCACACGGTCATCCGGTTGCACTTTTCGGCTCCCTGCTGATTTCCTGGACTCTTGGTATGGTAATGTCAATCATTGCATTCCGTATGGGCAAATGGAAGAAAAAAATAACAAATATATAAAGTTATCAGAAGCTGTACAGACGTACAGCTTCTTTTTTATTGGAACAATTCAGTCTAAATTAATTTTATTCATTAATTGTCTATTGATAATTATAAATGTAAATGTTATATTATAATCAATATTGTATCGTTTTTATAGGAAATATGAAAGGAGCTTATTATGAAAAACGTAAATTATGCAGTAGACTGGGATAACTGCAGTACAATAATTGTGGGTAAAAATGCCTCAAAAACCGGCAAAGTAATTCTGGCACATAACGAAGACACCCCTGACTGTACAGCACAGGTACACCTTGTTCCAAGAATAAAGCATAAGGAAGGCGAAGTTCTCACATTTGCAGACGGCACCGCAGTGATTCCTCAGGTTGAAGAAACCTATGCCTATATGTGGAGTGAATTCCGCGCAACAGGCGGAGACTTCGGCGGCGAACCATTTGCAGATAGCTTTTTCAATGAATGGGGTGTTGCAGTTGCATCCGACAGCTGCGTGGCAACAAGAGCCGGCACAGAACCATACACCGGTGAACTGGGCTATGCTGTCAGAAGACTGATTGCAGAACGCAGCCGCACAGCAAGAGAAGGTGTGGAAGTTGTTGCAGAACTTATCAAAAAATTCGGCTACCGCTCAACCCGTGCATACCATATCTGTGACAAGGACGAAGCTTGGGTAGTACAGCTGACAGTCGGCAACAACTTTGCAGCAAAGCGTGTAGGCGATGATGAAATTTACTACATCCCTAACTGGCTGACAATCCATGAAATTGATTTTACAGACACAGAACACAAAAATTATTACTGGTCTGAAGATGTTGTAGGCTATGCTATCCGCAATGGCTGGTACACACCTGCTGTTGAAGGCGATTATTCTGACTTTGACTATGCAAAAGCATATCAGGGCGAAGGCCACTGGATCAAATCCAACCTTGACCGCTCTGACCTGGCCTGGAGCCAGATTACAGGTCAGGACCCGGAACAGTACCGCACTGTATTTTCTATCAAAGCACCTAAAAAATATGGTGTTGAAGACCTGAAGCCTATTATGCGTTCACACTATGCACAGCATGGCGAAGACCTGAAAGATGACCCTACAATGTCACCTCACCGCTATGGCATCTGCCGCGACACAACAATCGAAACAACAATCGTTGAGTTCAATGATGATGTAAATCTTACCTGTGTATGGCGTTCCAGCCCAAGACCATGCTCTGCACCGTTTGTACCTTGGTACCTTGGCATCACAAAACTGCCTAAAGGCTACGAATGGATTGATGCAAAGGCATCCCAGGCTTCCCACTTTGCAGTAGACCCATCCGAACTGCAGTATGACGGCCGCTATGCATACTGGGCATTCCACACACTGCAGAATATGATGGAATTTGACTATCAGTTCGGCAAAGAAACCCTTGACAATTCTATCAAGGCACTGGAAGATGAATGGGCAGTTACAAAACCGGCTATGGACGCTGCTTACAAAGCTGTAAAAGCTGTAAACGAAGAATACGCAAAACAGATGCTGACAGACTATACTGCACAGCAGGCACGGCGCGCCTGGGACTGGGCACTGAACACTATGACAGAAATCACAAATGCAAGACATCGGGCAAGAATGCATTTCTGGAGAAGCAGATTATAATTTTAATACTTAAGGCTGTACAATGTACAGCCTTTTATTTTGCTCCCACAATCTTTATCTGTATTAATTATTATAAAAAAATTGGGAAATTTTGATTTATTTAATTAAAATTGTACTGTATAGTGTTGATTTTTATTATACAAAATGTTACATTATAATTAATATATTGTGTGATTTTATGTTTATAATCACCTGAACGAACTGATATGAAAGGAACACTGATATGGAAAGAAAATTTCACGAAAACTGGGATAACTGCAGTACAATTATTGTAGGTAAAAATGCCTCAAAAACAGGCAGAGTTATTCTGGCCCACAACGAAGATGATATGAACTGCGTTGTTCAGATGCATAAAGTGCCAAGAATGGAGCACAAAGAAGGCGAAGTGCTTACTTTTGATGACAGCACAGCTGTTGTTCCACAGGTACCTGTAACCTGGGGTTATATCTGGAGCGAACTGCGCTGCCCGGGCGGCGAACCATTTGCAGACGGCTTTGTAAACGAATGGGGCGTTGCAGTAGTTACAGACAGCTGCGTATCCACAAAAGAATCCACAGAACCTTACACAGGCGGTCTGGGCTATGGTATGAGAAGACTGATTGCTGAAAGATGTAAAACAGCAAGAGAAGGCGTTGAAGTAGTGGCACAGCTGATGAAAGATTACGGCTACCGCTCAACAAGAGCATACCACATTGTGGACAAGGATGAAGGCTGGGCTGTACAGCTGACAGTTGGCAACAACTTTGTGGCAAGAAGAATCGGCGATGACGAAATTTACTATATTCCAAACTGGCTGACAATCCATGAAGTAGATTTCACAGACACAGAACACAAAAACTACTACTGGTCTGAAGATGTAGTTGGTTATGCTATCCGCAACGGCTGGTACACACCTGCTGTAGAAGGCGATTACTCTGACTTTGACTACACAGCTGCTTATCAGGGTGAAAACAGTGATGTAAAATCCAACTGGGATCGTTCTGACCTGGCATGGAAAATGATTACAGGCGGCGAAGCACTGCCACACCGCACAACTGCTATCAAAGCTCCAAGAAAATTTGGTGTGGAAGACCTGAAACCTATCCTGCGTTCACACTGCTATGAAAGAGAAGAACTGCTGAAAACAGACCCTACAGCTACACCACACTGCTACTACGGTATCTGCCGCGACACAACAATCGAAAGCCTTATCGTTGAATTCCAGGATGATGCAGACCTGACAACTATCTGGAGAACAACACTGCGTCCTTGCAACAGCCCATATCAGCCTTGGTTCCCTGCTATCAACTCTGCACCAAAAGGCTGGAACTGGCAGGATATCCAGTCCACACAGTTCACACATCTGAAACCGGATATGGACGATTTCGTTTATCACGGTGACAGAGCCTACTGGGCATTCCATATGCTCAATATGGCAAGAGAACTGAACTATGCTGTATGCGAAGATATGGTAACAGAAGAAATTGCCAAAGTGGAAAAAGAATGGGATGTTATCGTTCCTATGGTAAGAGAAACTTATGCTAAACTGAAAGAAACAAATCCGGAATATGCAAAAGTTTATCTGACAGACTTTGTTCACTCCCAGGCTGCAAAAATGTGGGATTGGGCAAACCAGATGACACTGAAAATTGTAGACAAAAAAGACCGCGACAGCAAAGCTGCATGGAGAGCAACTCTGTAAAAGTCAAATATCAGACCGGCAGGTACACCCTGCCGGTTTTTATATTTAAAAAATATGAAATTTCTTCTTTCTTACAGGCCCCGCAATATGTATAATAAATATATTATTCTGATTTATGGTGATATACCATAATTATTATCAACTAAAAGGAGAAAATTTATATGACTTTAATGGAAAGTCTTTTTGGTACTACCCTTATCACCGCAGACAACACCTGGGGTCTGCTGGGTATGATGTGTATTACCGTTGCTCTGTCTATATGGCTGGAGCAGACATATAACTGGGCTTCAAAGGTATCCGGTGCCATTATCGCCCTTATCATTGCAATGTTTGCCGCAAACATCGGCATCATCCCTGTAAACAGTCCTCTTTATGACGATATTGTATGGGGCGTTATAGTACCTATGGGTATTCCCCTGCTGCTGCTTCAGTGCAATCTGAACAAAATCGGTAAACTGACAGGCAAAATGCTGGTTGTATTCGTTATGGGCGCTGCCGGTACTACCATCGGTGCACTGATTGCTTTCAATGTGCTTAAAGGTGCATTTGTAGCAAACGGCGGAAATATCAGTGACCTGGCAGGTGTGGCATCAATGATGACAGGTTCCTATATCGGCGGCGGTGTAAACTTTGCTGCCATGGCAGATGCACAGGGCCTGAAGGGTACAGACGTTGCAGCTGCAGCAACAGTAGCAGACAACCTGCTGATGGCCGCATATTTCTTTGTGCTTATCTTCATTTCCGGTATGAAATGGTTCCGCAATAAATTCAGCCACCCTCATATTGATGCTGTTGAATCCGGCAGCAACACCGAAAAAACACAGGCTGCAGCATTCTGGAACCGGAAGGAAATCTCACTGAAGGATATCGCTTTCAACATTGCATACGCAGTTGCAGTTGTATGGGCATCAAATATAATTGCAGGCGTGTTCACAGGTATGGTTCCTGCTGAAGGCCGCACTGTTATGCAGGATTTTGTTGCCAAATTCTTTGGTTCACAGTATGTATGGATTACCACTATTTCCGTGATTGTTGCCACATTCTTCACAAAACAGATTGTTTCAAAGATGAACGGCTCTCAGGAAATCGGCACATATCTGATTTACCTCTTCCTGTTTGTTATCGGTGTTCCTGCAAATATTATGACTGTTATTGAAAAATCTCCGCTGTTCCTTGTACTTTGCTTTATTATGGTTTGTGTAAATATGCTGTTCTGCTTCATCGGCGCAAAACTGTGCAAAGCAACACTGGAAGACGCTATCATAGCATCAAATGCCAATATCGGCGGCCCTACAACAGCTGCAGGTATGGCTATTTCCCAGGGTTGGACTTCCCTGGTTGGCCCTGCAATGCTGGTAGGTGTTCTGGGTTATGTAATCGGTAACTACCTGGGCACACTTGTCGGTATTATTCTGGGTATTTAATCAAGTCAAAAAACAAATCCGCTGGAATTATCCGGCGGATTTTTTATTTTTCTTTGATTTTCTGTACAATATTTCTTTTTCAATAAGCCATCCGGCAAAAGAAGACAATACTATAAAAACAGTGTAAAATATTACAGCACCTGCAGGGGTGAAAGGCTTGCAGAATGACCACCATCTCTCTGTAATAAAATTTCTGGCACAGTACAGTGATGCCGATAAAGAAATAATATTGCCTGCAAACACAATATATTTATTATCCAGCTTTGCAGCCTGCAATGACAATATATACCCCATAGCAACGGCTATAAAATAGCCCCATAACCCCCAACCTGCCAGCTCAAGATAAATACCGGCATAAGCATAAGGAATGCAATATAACAGCAATATAACTATGTAAAAAGCTTTTCTCACAGTCATTCCCCCTTCTGTATTTATAGTACAGTAAAACCGTTTTTAAATCTATATAATATCTGTGAAAAAACCTTAAGATTTTCTTAATTT
>JAFQAF010000213.1 GCA_017400025.1 Oscillospiraceae bacterium | reverse complement strand
TTCGCCCCAGTTGGGCGCACTGTGGCCTGCAGTCAGCTTGCCGGAAAACAGCTGCACAAGGGATGGCAGCAACACCGGCGCACACAGCATAACCGCCTGCACAACGCAGATAGCCATATCAGCCGCTGCCGCAAATATTTCACTGACTGTTCTACTGTTTATTGCACAGTACCAGAAAAAGTACAGCAGTATAAAGATACTGCACATAAATGCAATGTAGTAATTGCTGATAAGGGCATAGCAGTAAAGCCCTACAAACAGCCCCCTGCCCTTTTTGTCAATCACCCTTTCGCAGGCCAGCACCAGCAGCGGCAGCAGCCGGAAGCAGTCCAGCCAGAGAATATGGTAAAACAGACGGGTGAAGAAAGGATAGAAAGCATAGGCCAGGGCAAAAGCTGTGTTCAGCGGCCGGTTTTCATAATGATGTGAAAAATACCGGTATGCCGCCAGGGACATAAAAACAAATTTTGCCAGTATTATACAGAATACCGCTGTTTCCACATCTGCATCCCGGAAAAAGTATGCAATAAAGTTAAAGGGAGACAGTGTATAGTAGGAAAGCATACCCACAGCCGGGCCGCCGAAGCCCTTCTGAAAAGAATACAGTTTCTCCATAAGCGTGCTGTTTTTGAAAAACAGCAGAAAGTCTGTATACTGTGTGCCCAGGTCTATAACAAGTATGCTGTCTGTGCCGAAGGGAAAGTAATTGCTGCAGGCCAGCATTATACAAAGTCCGGCTGCAGCAATAACTGCCGTAAGTACGGCATACACCGCCCTGCGGGAAGATTTAATCTTCATCTTTTACCTCAAAAGGTTCATAGCCTGCGGCGATAAGCTCTGCATTGAAAATTTCGCGCACACCTTTCAGTGCAGCTTCAAAATCGCCTTCAAAGATTGTGAAATCAGAAAACATAAGATTCAGCGGCAGGTCAAAATCCTCTATAGTTGCACCGTCCTTGTCTGTAAGGCGTCCGTTTTCGTCCACCTTTGTCACGCCTTTGAAGCGCTGCTGCATAGGGCGGGCATCATCTATAAAGGCAAAGCAGCGGTGGCCTCTGCCCCAGGCAATGCCACATTCCACAGCAGTGCCGCTGTCCGGTTCGTTGCCGCGGTAATCGTTGAGATTTGCAATGATAATATCGGTGCGCAGTATGTGGTTCAGGTCATGTGTGAACAGCTGAACTTCCATTTCGTGAAGGGAGTCATCCTTTTTCACATATTCCCTGTACTGGTCATCCGGGGCAACGTCTGAAGGATAAAAGCCGATGATACCGTATTTTTCACAGAGTCTGTGGTATTTTCCCTGTGTCTGTTCGCTGTCCGAATAAAAAATTTCTGTGCCTGCCAGGTAGGCCTTTGGCATTCTTACAATGCCGTTTTTGTCTATAAACATAAATATTCCCCTTACAAACCAAAATCTTCTTTCACTTTTTTCAGTGCATCTTCAAAAGTGCCCTCAACTATCACAGCAGGGCCGCTTATCATAAGATTGCAGGCGCCGGATTCAAAAAATGCACCGTTGTCATCGCGCCAGAAAGGGCCGTCTTTGTGGATACTGCCGATGTATTTTTCATAGCAGGGGCGGGTGTCATCCATAAAGCCATACAGTTTTTTGCCCTGGGAGAAAGCATAGCCCAGCTCAAAGCAGGTGCCGCCATCCGGTTCCCAGCCGCGGAAATTGTTTACGTTTGCGATTACTGCATCGCAGTAGTCTATATATTTTATATTGTTGAAGAAAATCTGGCGGGCAGCCTCTTTTTTGCCTTTTGAAAAGTCTATTTCTTCACCCAGGCTGTGGCCCAGCACCGGTGAAATGCCCTCAAAGCCCATCTGCCGGCAAAGCTCCACAGCGGCTTCTGCCAGCTGTCTGCCCTGAGGCAGGAAACATTCAAAGCCGGCTATGTAGATAACAGGTTTTTTCTTGTTCATATAACGCTCCTTTTTCTTCCGGCGGCAAAAGCTGATACCGCCAGTATAATTACAGCCGCCAGCTGCAGCACCATACCTGCTGCTATTCCCTGCGGAATGTAAGTCATTTCTATTTCGCACTGTCCCCGTGGCAACGGTACAGCCATAAAGCAGTCCATAAATTTTTCCGGCAGTGTATCCCTGCCATTTACCTTTATGCGCCAGTTTTCATCATACATCACGGTTGTCAGCAGCCAGTTGCCCTCTGCGGTGCATCTGATTATGCCGCCGTCCTGCTTTGTGACAAGGGCAGCTTTTTCCTGCAGCTGTGCCGCCGCACGGGAAAGGGCCGCTGTATCCACAGCTTTGCCGTCATATACCTTTATGCCTGTAAGGGCATAAAACATTGCGCCGATATGCTCTTTTGAACTTTCGGCATACTCCACTTCCCTGCTGTCTGCAGTAAAGACAAGAGGCAGTGCATAGGGATTGTGATAAAGATTCTTTTCCCCTTCCTGTACAAGGCTGTAGCTGCTGTTCACTTTTTCTTCCGGCGCGGCCAGAATGTATTTTATACCCAGCAGGCTGTCTGTAAGCAGGGAAGATTTATAATATGTGGAATATTTCATTTCCGGATAGCCGAAATGGACCGACATATCCCGGGATGCTTTGTCAAAAGTGGAACTGAAATGGTTTGCACCGTAATATCCCAGTGCCATAGGCTGGTTGTAGGGGCGGGCAGAAATATCCTCTGCCCTGTAAAAACCCGGTTCAGCAGCTGACAGGGCTTTTTCAGTTGCGATATAGTTCTGTGCATATTCCCCTGCCGGCTTTACGCCGTGGGCCTCTGCATGCAGGTCTTTTTCCCCCTTCATAAACATACAGCTGTTGAACAGCGTGCACACCGCAAGAAAGCCGCACAGCAGCAGTCTGCCCCGGTGAGTGAATTTTGCCATCAGCAGCACCAGCAGCACACAGATACACACAACCAGCACGGTCTGTTTCAGCGAATGGGCAGACCAGGGCAGATAGTCAAAGTATCTGTAGAATTTATATCCCCCTGCAAGGCACAGCAGTGTCAGCACTGCCCCTGCAATGCCGGAACGGAAATCAATATATTCCACTGAATGCCTGCACACTGCCGCCAGCAGGAATGCATAGGCAAAGGAATGGCGGAAAGGAAAGCCCTCCGGCCAGGCAAAACCGTGGAACACATAATAAAGTGCCGGGTTGTAAAGGCTGAAAGCCATAAAGCCAAGGAAAGCCACTGAAAGCAGTCTGTAACCGATGCCGGTTTTTCTGTTGAACAGCAGTGCAAAAATCAGCACCAGACAGCCTGCAGTAAACAGCAGCTGCGGCACGTTTTCATACATATATGTGCCCTCAAACAGTGAGATCACCGTCATATCCCTGTTAAAAATACTGCCTGTGCGGGCAAAGGCTTCTTTGTCTGCCAGCTTGCCCTCTGCAATCTGCAGATAGGCAGGAATAAGTACCGGGGAAGCCAGCATCAGGCTGACAGCCACAGTAAAGGCCATTTCAAGGGCTTTTTTCACCGTCTGGCCCACAGTCAGTTTTACATACACTGCTGCAGAGTAAAAAAAGTACAGCAGTATGAACAGTGATGCCATATAGGCTATGTAGTAGTTTGAAACCAGGGCGTAAACATAACACACTGTAAACAGTCCCCTGCCCTTGCCCTGCATTATTCTCTCTGTGCCCAGCACCAGAAGAGGCAGCAGTGCAAACACATCCAGCCAGATTATATTGAAATAATATCTGGCAAAGAACGGATACATCCGGTAAATAAAGCCGAATGCGGCATTTGCAAAGCCGTTTTCATAGCGGGAAGCAAAAAAACTGTATGCCGCCGCTGCCATAAAGGAAAACTTTGCGCCGATGATAAAAAACACCGCCAGTTCTATATTGGCATCGCTGAAAAGGTAAAGTATAAGATTGAACGGTGAAAGGGTATAGTATGCCATAAGGCCCGGTATACTGCCGCCAAAACTTTTTGAAAAGGAATACAGCTTTTCAGCTAAAGAGGAATGTTTTGCAAACAGCAGAAAGTCTGTATACTGTATGCCCAAGTCCACCCTGAGCAGAGTGTCTGTCCCGAAAGGGAATATATTGCTGACAGCCAGCATTGCACAGAAGCCGGCAAAGCCGGCAGCTGCAGCAAAAATCCCCCACCGGATTTTTTTTAAATCTATTTTGTCTTTCATTTTATCTGTTTTTTCTGAAAAGATTTTCTTCGGAGAAATCGTAGCCGATTGGCAGGATTTCTGTCACTTCCACCACTTTGTCCCTTGTCCACATTTCCGGGGTGGTGGTGATTGTAAATCCGCAGCCGTTGTCGCTGGTCCATTCGCTGGTAGGCTTGCGCGGGAAAGCCAGGATTGTAAGCAGCATTGCAATAACACCGCCGTGAGTAACGGCAGCAGCATCGTGTATACCGTTTTTCATCATATCCATCAGCACCTCGTCCAGCGCCATAACCACACGCTGTGCAAAGTCTGCACTGGCTTCGCCCCCCAATGGGCAGTAGCCGCTTTTAGGGTCCAGCCAGGTGGCAAAATTAGGGTCACGTGTCATAAGTTCCTGGAATGTTCTGCCTTCAAATTCGCCAAAGTGACATTCCCTCAGGTCGGAAACAATTGTATAGTCCTTGTCCGGATAAAGAATTTCCGCTGTTTCGATAGTCCTGGTCATAGGGCTTACATACAGTTTTTCAATCCACGGATAATCAAAATTTTCGCGCAGATATTCCAGGCGCTCCTTGCCCTGCCGGCACAGCGGTGAGTCTGTACCGCAGCCAAGGTAAAGGCCCTGCAGGTTGCCCTCTGTAAGACCGTGGCGGATAAGGTGAAGTTTATATGCTCTCATATTGAAAACCCCCAATATTTTTTGTTATTTTTGGTCGAAAATTGCTATTTACATTGTGTTTTTTTTGAGTTATAATTTACAAACAGTATTAATTTGGAAGGATTAACCATGAACAGTTTCAGCCGTATAATAACTTTATTAAGAAAAGAAAAGGGCATTACCCAGAAGCAGGCAGCTGCAGACCTGGGCATAAGCCAGGCTTTGCTGAGCCATTATGAAAAAGGGCTGAGAGAATGCGGGCTGGACTTTCTGATTAAACTCTGCGATTACTACAATGTATCCAGCGATTATATCCTGGGCCGCAGTCCGGACAGAAACGGGGCTGTACTGACAGTGAATGACCTGGACGGTGCTGAAACCGCCAAGGACAGTCATTTTTCCGGCAGTGTACTGCCTGCAATGAACAAAAGACTGATTTCTTCCAGCCTGAACATTGTCTATGATATGCTGGCAAAGGCCGGCAGCAAGGAAGTGACAGGCAAGGTAAGCGATTATCTGATGATGGCTGTGTACAGAATGTACCGCACACTGTATTCTGCAGAAAAGAAAAACAGCCGGAGTATGTTCAAGGTTCCACAGGGCCTGTTTGAAGGCTATACCGGTGGCCGGATGGAAAGATGCTGTGCAGAGCTGGACGTTATCCTGGCAGACAAAAACACAGTGAAAACCGTGGGCAGCGCCTTTGAAATGACAAGCGAAAGCCTGGCGTCAGAATATCCGAAACACGCAACCGGTCTGCTGAACACAGTAAAAACCGCTGAAGACATTATAAAGTAAATTACAACAGGGCACTGCTTCTGCAGTGCCTTTTTTCATACACTATATTTTACCAAAAAAGGCTGTAAAATCTACATAAATATACACAGCCGGTTTACATATCCCCCGGTAAGTGACAAAACACCACAGCAGCCCGGCGGCTGTGCCCCAGCCATATAAAAAACCAAAGCCGGGCTGTACAGCCCGGCTTTATTTCACAGTGTAAAATTTCAGACAAAGTGCCCTGAAGAAAATCAGTAAGTGTAGATACCTTTCAGGCTTTCGTCATCCTTTACCCATTCTTCTTCCACGTCAATCACCCTGTACTCTGTGGCGGTGTCACGGATAACAACCTTTGCAATGCCTGCATTGATTATCATTCTTTTGCACATTGAGCAGCTGTTGGCATTTTTTATGTAGCTGCCGTCAGACACTTCCTTGCCCACAAGATACATTGTGGCACCCAGCATTTCCCTGCGGCCTGCAGAGATAATGGCGTTTGCTTCGGCGTGTACACTGCGGCATACCTCGTATCTTTCGCCGCGTGGGATATTCAGCTCTGTGCGCACACATTTGCCCATATCACAGCAGTTCTGTCTGCCGCGCGGTGCGCCCACATAGCCGGTGGAAATAATTTCGTCATTGTTTACAATAATTGCACCGTAGTTGCGGCGCAGGCAGGTGCCTCTGGCAGATACAGTTTCTGCTATATCCAGATAATAATTGATTTTGTCCTGTCTCATAACTGTTCTCCTGTTTGTTCATTAGTTATATTTTAAATTATAAACAGCAATTGTGCAATATGCAATTTTCTGTATATGTCACACTGTGATTGAAATAATGGTGATAATTTGTTATAGTATTATCATAAAAGAATTAATATGAAAGGAAATGGTCCTATGACAAAGCTTCCACAGGAAACAGTAAAACAGCTGATAGATGCCGCAATTGCAGCACGCCTTATGGCATACGCCCCCTATTCCGGGTTCAAGGTAGGTGCGGCAGTGCTTGGCAGTGACGGGAAAATATACACCGGCTGCAATATTGAAAACGCCTCCTTCGGTCTGACAAACTGCGCAGAGCGCACAGCAATTTTCAAAATGGTGTCCGAAGGCTGCACCACATTTACAGCACTGGCTGTGGTAGGCGGTGACAGCGAACCTGCCGAAAGCGGCCCCTGCGGTGCCTGCAGGCAGGTAATCAGTGAATTCTGCCGGGACGTGAACGAAACACCGATAATCGAAGCCGGCCAGAACGGCAGCTACTATATGGAGCCTGTAATCGCCCTTTATCCAAGACCATTTATGAAATTTGAGCCTGACAATGACTAAACAACTGACAAATTTATCCTATATAAAAGACCTGAGTGCCAGATACGGTTTTACCTTTGAGAAAAAGTTCGGCCAGAATTTTATTGTAAACCCATCTGTGTGCCCCCGTATATGCGAACACGCCGAGGTGGACGAAAACACCGGCGTAATTGAAATAGGCGTGGGTGTGGGTGTTCTGACCAGCGAACTGGCCAAAAATGCCGCCAAGGTGGTGGCAGTGGAAATAGACACCACGCTGAAACCTCTGCTGGAGGAAACACTGGCTGACTATGACAACATAAAAATAATATTTGATGACGTGCTGAACGTGGACCTGAACCGGCTGATAAAGGAAGAGTTCGGGGATATGAGAGTGGTGGTGTGTGCAAACCTGCCATACTACATCACCAGCCCTATTATAATGAAACTCCTTGAAGACCGCCTGCCTGTGGACAACATCACAGTAATGGTGCAGAAAGAAGCGGCACAGCGTCTGTGTGCCCCGGAAAAAAGCCGTGAAACCGGTGCCATCAGCCTGGCGGTGCAGTATTACGCTGTGCCGAAGATGTGCTTCAGCGTTTCGCCGGGGTCTTTCTTCCCTCCTCCAAAGGTTACCAGCAGTGTAATCCGCCTGGACATCAAAAAAGACAACAACATAACACCTGCCAATGAGAAAAATATGTTCCGTCTTATCCGTGCCGCATTCCAGCAGAGAAGAAAAACCTTTGTGAACAGCGTGGCTTCCACACTGTCCATGCCTAAAGCTGATATTGAGGCCGCACTGACAGAAATCGGTGAAAACCCTATGGTGCGCCCGGAAAAACTGTCACTGAAACAGTTTGCCGCACTCAGCGATATTCTTATGAAATAAAAATTCACAAAACAAAAAGCACAGCAGTTTATGCTGTGCTTTATTTTTGTATACAGGGCAGTGGATATTACTGCACTCTTTCCACATCTGCAGTTTCCTGCACTTCTTCTGTTATAGAGATGGTTTCATCCATTTCTTCATCCAGGATGCCGATGTATGTCTTGCCTGTGTTCACCTTAAGTATTTCGCCTGCATCGTTGTATATAAGCAGAGGGTTTTCCGGTTCGCCTTTTTTCCAGGTGATTTCTTCATATCTGCCGCCGCAGAAATAGTAGCCGCTGCCAACGGAGTAGTCAAAATCCGGCAGGATGCCGTTCTGTTCTTCTATGCCAACCTCTGCCAGAAGCAGGAACACATTGTCAAAGGCCAGCTGATTGCCTGTGCCTGCATCCATATGAGGAGTGCCGAAAGCTGAT
>JAFQAF010000212.1 GCA_017400025.1 Oscillospiraceae bacterium | reverse complement strand
TGTTGTTTATCTATCGAACTTACGTTGGAAACTTAAATCTCCAAAATCGCCTTTTCAACCGCTTCGCCGATGACCATCGCCATGCGGAAGAACCCGAGATCGTTCGGATGATGCAGGACATTATTTCCCTTTTGGGGGCAAAATCTGCCGGCTGCATAGCCAGCCATTTTGGCAGGCTGATGTGTATCTCCTTTACGGGGAACTGTGTAAGGGTAAGGGCAAGTATTTCCTCTGCCTTTTTTCTGTCCAGTTCCAAGCAGTTTACCGCCATAACCGGCACAGTATATCTGGCACTCAGTGCAGAAACCAGTTTCCGTGTGCTCTTTGACTCCGGCTGTGAAGAATTGACCACAACCGCAAAAGGCTTATTCAGCTTTTTCAGCTGGCTGATTACCTTTTCCTCAGCCTGCAGGTAATTTTCACGGGGAATATCATTTACTGTCCCGTCTGTTGTAACTACAATACCTATGGTGGAATGGTCACTTATTACTTTCTGTGTACCTATCCGGGCGGCTTTTTCAAAGGGAATTTCCTGGCTGAACCATGGTGTTTTCACCATTCTGGGGCGGCCGTTTTCCGCATCACCCCGTGCACCGGGTATCATGTACCCCACACAGTCTGCCATGCGGATTCGGAGGTTGTGTTTACCCTCTATCACTACGTCAACGCCCTGCCGCGGAATAAAGTTTGGCTGCGTAGTCATAACCGTACGTCCAGCGGCTGACTGTGGTAGTTCATCCACAGTACGGCTTCGTTTATCTGCATCTGTAATGTTTGGTATTATCAGCGCTTCCATAAACTTTTTTATGAATGTGCTTTTACCGGTGCGCACAGGTCCTACTACACCAATATAAATATCCCCACCGGTCCTTTTTTCAATATTTTCATAAATATCTGTCATATGCATCACCTCATATTTCATATGCCGGAATAAAGAGCATTCTGTTTTCAGGAACACTGTCCCCTTCTATCCGGTTTTCTCCCGCAATAACAGCTGTATCCGTTTTATATCTGCAGGCAATATCAAAAAGTTTTTCGCCTTTCTGCCGGTAATACAGCACCAGGGAATCCACTCTGCGCAGTGGCCGGCTGTCTGTTTTTTCTTCAAACCGGGTAAGGGTAGCAATACTTTTTCTGCACATAATAAACCCACGTGTTTCACAGGTCATCTTTACCTTCAGCATATCTGCAGAAAGGGAAGCCCGGCACTCTGCCGCTTCAGATGAAATAAAGTAAATATCTCCCGGGTTTATATTTTCTGCAGGCAATACAATTTCTTCAGTTTTTGAAAAGCACTCATATTCACCGCTGCCGTTTTTTACTATTACATTCACATTAAGCTTTGCCTTCAGTTTTTCTTCTGTTTCTTCTCCAATTGTCTGCCACGGAGAAATTCTGGCAAAAGAATAGACAGGGGTGTAATCCGGAGGAATACTGTCTTCGACAGTAAAGACATCTGTTTTATTTACAGAGATGATATTGTCTTCGCAGGTGATGTAACCGGTCTCCTTTTCACTTTCGTAATTTTTTGAAAATGCATCCGCAACATTTATTGCTGCTGTTTTCCGGAAAATTTTTACATCCAGCTGTGCTGTTGCTATACAGTTCACTTTTCCGCTGTCCGGGTTCTGTGTCACTGTAAAGCTTATAATATTCAGGTCTGCATAAGCTGCACTGTTCTCTGATGAATCCGGGGTGTCCACAACCTGATTGTAAAGAAACGTCTTTTTCACGCTGTACACATCATCAGAGTTTTCTGCAGTGTACACTATATCAGCCAGAATTTCACCTTTTACGTTGACTTTGTCTTTATACGGAATAACAGACATATTTTTGCTTACAGCAGTGATATTGAGGATTTTGTCAGGTCTGTGCTGTGATGTGAATTCATCTTCCGCAGAAAATGTTCGCTGGCCTACTGATGACAGGTAAAAATATGATATTTCCCTGCTGTCCCGGCAGGCAAAGGCACTGTCCACCGCTGTGGCTGCAGGCTGAAACTGCTGCTGATAGCCTGTTACAGTAAAACCGTATGTACTGCGCACATCAATTCTGGTGGGGTTTACCGCACGGGAATTCACATACATACACTCACCTTTTACATCAATGAAACACGGCTGCTGCACCTGCCGGTTAAGTTCAAGCTCTTTCTGAAAGGGTATTTTTTTGCTTATAACAGTCAGCTTTGCCCCGGGTGGCTGATACCAGACTGATATTTTGAAAAAACCTTCTATTATAAGTCTGTTGCCATTTATGTATTTCTGTGTTATGGCGTGGTCTGCTGTTGTTTTGACTATTTTGAAAACCGGCCGGTCATAATCTGCCAGTAAAAAATCCTGCTCTGCAGAAATTTCAAAATTCTGCTCTGTAAATTTGCCTGTTGTGCCAATATTGCCGGATATAATCTGATTTGGCATGGGATTTATCTCCTTCCCTTTTTATAAACTTGTTTTGTAAATGTATATTCACAACAGCCGGAAATATTGACATATAAAACAAAAACAGCCCCTTTTCAGGGACTGTCCTGTTCATATTTTAAAAATGTATTTTAACAGACCTCTCAGCGCCTTGGGGCTTTTGAGTACAACAACCTTCACTTAAATCGCCTCCTGAACTATACTATTCAGAAAGCAGTCCTTGGGTGAAAACTATTTTTTGAGGCTGTCTCTTACTATTTTCATTTCATTGTAGCTTTTCTGCAGCTGTTCCTGTGTGGAGGCAAGCATATTGTCACAGTATTTTGTAACTGTAGCGCGCAGCTGTGCCGCCTGCTGGTTGGCTTCGGAAGTAATTGTTTTTGCCTTTGCTTCAGCCTGGCGCACAATTTCTTCTCTGTCCAGCAGAACTCTTGCACGGTCTTCAGCTGTTTTTACCATATCTTCAGCTTCTTTCTTGGCTTTTGCAAGAATCTGTGCACGGTCCTGAACAATAGCTTTTGCCTGGAGGATTTCCTGCGGCATATTGAGACGGATGTCATCAATAATATCTCTTGCAGCATCTACATCTACCATACGTTTGCCGCCGCTGAGAGGTAAACTCATGCCCTCTTCCAGCACTTCTTCAAGATTTTCAAGCAATGCTTCCAGTGAAATTGCCATTTAATTACTCCTTCTTATTTTATTCGTTTTATACGTTCGAGGATATCATCCTTGATTTCCGGAAGAACAAATTCTGTAATGTCTCCGTCAAACGCAGCAATCTGACGCACAATAGTGGAGGACAGATACATATATTTCTGATTTGTCATCATAAACATTGTTTCCAGTTCCGGATTGAGGATTTTGTTGGTCAGCGCCTGCTGGAATTCGTATTCAAAGTCTGATACTGCACGCAGACCCTTTATCAGTGTCTGTGCACCTTTCATTTTTGCATAATCAGCAAGCAGACCTGTATAGCTGTCTACTTCAAGATTTGGAATATGCCCTGTAACACGTTTTATGAGCTCTACCCTTTCTTCTGTTGTGAAGGTTGGTGTTTTTGTGGGGTTTACAAGAACTACAGCGATTACCTTGTCAAAAAGTTTGCTGGAGCGTTCCAGAATATCAACGTGACCTTTGGTTACCGGGTCAAATGAACCCGGGCAAATTGCTATTTTCATAAATCTGTCTCCTTGACGAATTTAGTTACCAATACTTTTCCGTATTTGAATTTTTTTACTTCGGTCAGGCCTTCCACTTTGTTCTTCAGTTCCCAGCCCAACTCGCTTTCTGCCATTATTATACCACCGGGTGATGTAATTTGGTAGACTTTTTCAATAATTTCATCTAAAATCCCCATATTGTACGGAGGGTCAAGAAAAACAATGTCAAATTCGTCCTTTGAGGTACGCAGATAATCCTGGGCAGACATATTTACCACCCTGGCTTTGTCAAAAAGGCCGCAGGCTTTGATATTCTTTATCACAACATTGACAGCATCCCTGTTTGAATCCACAAACACGCACTGTGCTGCACCGCGGGAAAGACATTCAATCCCCATCTGGCCGCTGCCTGCAAAAAGGTCCAGCACCTTTGCAGCAGGTACGGCAAACTGTATGGAAGAAAAAATACCTTCCTTTACACGGTCAATTGTAGGGCGGGTTGAAAGGCCCTCAAGTGATTCCAGTTTTGTACCGCGTGCTGTTCCGCTGATAACTCTCATACTCAATTTTCCTCCTCATTATGGAAGTATTCATATATATTTCTGGCATCTTTGTAACTGATGCCTTCTGCCTCTATCAGCCGGCCCATTTCTGCAGCCCTGATATTGGCAACTGTTTTAAACTTTCTCATCAGATTTTCCGCTTTTTTGGGGCCTATACCCGGCACCTTTGTAAGAGTGACAGCATAGGATTTATTTTTCCGGGTGCGGCGCTGATATTCAATGGAAAACCTGTGGACTTCGTCCTGTATTTCTGTAATGAATTTGAATATGCCTTTATGCATTGCTATGGCAATTTCCCCGTCCCTGCTGACCATTGCACGGGTTCTGTGCTTTGAATCCTTTACCATACCAAATACAGGCACATCATC